>CAYVPD010000006.1:0-23473 GCA_964453545.1 uncultured Gemmatimonadaceae bacterium | reverse complement strand
GAGAAAGTCGACGTCCTGTCGCATTTGCTCAAGAGCGGCGGTCAGCTCGAACTCTGAGCACCCTTCGAGGGCGCTGCTGCACCGCATGACGCAGCCGTCCCTGCGCTGGCAGGTCTGCGATGATGGAGCGCAAGAGGGCGCTCTCAACATGGCCCGTGACCACGCGCTCGCGGTGTCAGCTGAGCCAGGCCGAGCCTTGCTCCGTTTCTATGGATGGCGCGAGCCGACGCTCTCGTTCGGGCGGAACGAGCCGGCCGAAGGTCGGTGGCAGGCCGATCGACTGAGGGGGGCAGGCTTCAGCATCGTGCGCCGACCGACCGGCGGCCGTGCCGTGCTGCACCGTCGCGAGCTGACGTACGCCGTGGTTGTGCACCGTGCCGATGTTCAGGGCGCCCGGGATCTGTACCAGCGCATCAACCGAGGCCTTGCACGGGCCCTTCAATCTCTCGGAGTACCTGCGGTGGTGGCAGAGGCACGGCGCACGGCCACGTCGGCGGTCGACGGTTCCGACCGGACTCTGGCGTCAGACGCGCGCGTACTCCCGGTCGACGCAGGCCCCTGCTTCGAGGCTCCGGCGCCGGGCGAGGTGACAGTCATGGGCCGCAAGCTGGTGGGCAGTGCGCAGGCGCGCATTGAGCAGGCGTTCCTTCAGCACGGTTCGATTCTGTTGCACGATGATCAGGGACTGATCGACCCGTTTCGCAGCGATCATGGCGCCGCCGTCGAGAGCGGGGCCGGCGGCATCTCCCTCGCAGAACTGCTGACGCGGGTTCCCGATCGCGCCACCCTCGCGCGGGTATTCTCCGACGGGTTGCGCGATGAATTTGAGGTCGAGTCGTGGGATCAGGTTGCGACGCTGCCGGGCGCCGGCGGAATCATGGAAGCTGAATGGCTGCGACACTACCAAACCGATGCCTGGACCTGGCGTCGTTGACTGTGACACGATTGGCACGGCGTCGTCGAGGCTGATCGTGGTGGTTGGCTGCTGAAAAGCGTCGCGCAGGGCAGGCCGGGCTCAACCACAAGATGTTGGGGTTGTTTCAGTGGTCGGCACCACGGGTGCGCACGAATGCACGGTGAAGGGCTGAGGCCCCGGAGTGTGCCCCGGGGTGTGGGCTGGGCGGCTGGCCCGTCGCTGTACGCTGCGACTTTGCGCAAATTGCTCGAAGGCATCAAGTTGGGGGTTGACACGCTGCGAGCACGAGGAGCATTATCCCGACTCGCTGGCACTCTTGGCGGTACGAGCGTCCTTGCGACCTGACCCGTCGCGGGAAAACTGAACACCTTGGCTGGAGGTCCACTTGGTCGGTGTGATGCGAGTCTACGGGGCAATGCTCCAGATCCCGGGCTTGGATGCCCCGGATCTCACCTTTTCCGAGCAGGTGGCGAAGCTCTGGGCCGATACCGGGTTCATGCGTTGGCCATTGGCCATTTGTCTGATCCTCGGCCTGATCGTCATCGCATGGAAGTTTGTCGATCTGACGGGTAAGGCGTCGAAGACGCGTCGCATCTTGTCGCAGGTCGACGAGGCGCTCGCTGGCGGGCGCCTCAATGAGGCGATCGAGATCACGCGCGAGTCCGATGCTCCTGCCGCCAAGATTCTCTACGCGGGTCTCGAGCGTCAGAGCGAAGGCACCGAGCGCGTGATGAAGGCGATCGAGAACCAGGGCCTGATCGAGATGAGCAAGCTCGAGAAGGGGCTCGTCGTTCTCGCGACCCTCACGAACGTCGCTCCGCTCCTTGGCTTCCTTGGAACGGTTATCGGCATGATCCAGGCCTTCCAGGCGATCGAGTTGGCTGGCGAGGTTGAGGCGACGCTGGTGGCCGGTGGTATTAAGGTCGCCCTGCTCACGACGGCGGCGGGTCTGGTGATCGCCATACCGGTGAGCGTCGGCCACAACTACTTCGTGGCTCGCATCGACTCGCTGGTCATCGACATGGAAGAGTCGGCCCAGCGCATGATCGACGCGCTGCATTCGATGAAGGGCTGAGCGAAACTTTCGTCTCTGCACTTCGACGCAGGTTTGGAAGAGGCTCCCCGGGTTGCCCGGGGAGCCTCTTCTGCATTCGATTGAGAGCGCCAGCCTCTTCGTCTGCCTTCATCATGCCTGATTTCAAGATCTTCGTTCTGCTGTTCTTCATGCTCGTCGCTGCACCGGCCTACGGTGCACAGACGGCAGCAACCCCCGACCCGACGGCGTTGGATCGGGCTCGAACCGATGTCGAAATTGGGCGATTTTGGCAGGCCGACCAGACGCTGTCGCCGCTACTGGCTGATGGCGAACTCGACGCCAACGCTCGACTGGTACTGGGTCGGGCACGGGCGGGCCACGGAGACTGGCAGGGGGCTCTGAGCGCAGTCGAGGGAATTGCTTCGGACAGCAGCCCTGCTTCTGCGGCCGTTCAGGCACAAGTGTGGATTCTTGAGGGACGCATCTTTGAAGAGCTCGGGCAGTATGAGCGCGCGGTGCAGGCCTACGGGCAGGCACTGTCGACGTCACCGCGAGACGCTCGCCGAGCTGCCCTGATCGAGGTTCGGCTGGCGCGCGCATGGGCGAGGTTGGGTGACATGCAGGCGTCGCTGGCCACCCTCGACTCCCTCGCACGTCATGATGCGTTCGTCAGCATGTGGGCCTCGTTTGAACTCCTGAACGAAACCCGTGAGCGCGCCGATACCGCGTGGGCACGTGCACTCGTTGACCGATTGGGCGACACCGATCTCTCGGTGGAGGCCCAAGCGCTGCAGAACGAGATCGTGCGCGAAGCTGGAGACACCCTCGCCGCGGGCCTCTGGTGGAGTACGGCGCCAGCCAAGGTCCGTGAGACATTCGGAGTGCAACGATATCTGGCCGAGGGTGACGCCGCTCGCCTCACCGGTGACCTCGCCCGGGCCTGCACGTCATATGAGGCTGTCTTGCAGGCCTCACCCCGGAGCGCCTCGGCGGCTGTTGCCGCTCGATACCTCATGGATGGAGCCTGCGTCGGTCAGCGCGACTGGCTTGCCATGGCGCGAGCCTTTGATCGTGTCGGAGACGGTCGACGCGCCTTGATCTCGTATGATCGCTACGTGGCGGTGATCGACAGCCAACGGTCACACAGCGACGCTGGTGGTGTGGGTACGGACTCGCCCGAGCAGGCCCGGGCTCGCGTCGAGCGTGCCCGGCTCATGGCAACGGTTCCGGAGCGGCAGCAAGCGGCGATCGCCGAATGGCGTGAACTCAGCCAGCACCCTGATTCTGAGGTGGGCGTGCGCGCTCTGGAGCTCTGGCGCGGCTTGCGCCGCCGTCAGGGCCGAGATGACGATGCAGCGACGTTGCGGCAGTGGCTGCTCGAGCGCTATCCCGATTCAGAGGTCGCTGCCCGGGCAAGGTTTCTTTCGGGTGATCTGGCCCACGATCGGGGCGAGCATGAGCGTGCCCTGCGGCAGTGGAGCGAACTGACCCGCTCGGCGCCCGGCCGAAACGCTGCAGGGCAGGCACGCATGCGCGCGGCACAGTTGCATCTCACCCTGACCGATACGGCGCAGGCGATCGCAGAATTCGAATCCTACCTGACCCAGTTTCCAACCGGGCGTCGCTGGGAAGAGGCTGCCTACTGGGCAGCACGCCTGCACCGTGGGCAAGGCCGGGGCGAGCGTGCCCAAGAGCTTTTGGGGCGCTTGGCCGACGAGGCGCCAGTGTCGTACTACACCGTGCTCGCAGCGCGTCTGGAGGGCCGCGACTACACCCTGCGCCTCCCAGCTGGGCCCGCAGCCCCGGAGCCAGCGTGGCTCATCGAAGACCTGGGCCGACTCGATCGGTTGCAGGCTGCCGGGCTCACCCGGGCCGTCGAGCGTCAGATTCGGTCGCTCATCAAGCGTGCCGAGGGGGATGGCATCTCGGTGATTCTTCCACTGGCCGAGGGGCTCATCGACCGAGGTCGCACGCTTGAGGCCATCAACCTCGGTTGGGCAGCTCGTGAAGCCGGAGCCCCTTGGTCAATGCGGCTCGCTCGCGTGTTGTATCCACTCCCCTATCGGGAGATGATCGAGCAGACGGCGCAGAGCCGAGGTCTTGATCCATGGCTTCTGGTGGCCCTGATCCGGCAAGAGTCGGCCTTCGTAAGAGACATTCGATCACCTGCAGGTGCGATTGGTCTGATGCAAGTCATGCCGAGCACCGGACAAGAGGTGGCCCGCCAAGTCGGGCTGAACGCATTTTCGGAGCGCTCACTTGAGACCCCCGACATCAATCTGCATCTCGGCTCGCGGTTTCTCTTTGACATGATCGAGCGCTTCGACGAAGACCTGCCCCTCGTGCTGTCGGCCTATAATGCGGGCCCGACGCGAGCCAACCGTTGGGCGAAGTTTGCCAAGGCGGTTGATTCGGAGCGCTTCACCGAGCGCATACCGTTTGACGAGACACGGGGCTACGTGAAGAACGTCACGCGCAACTACTATCTGTACCGAGCGCTCTGGGCTGATGTCGCCCCGTCTGCACGGACGATGTCGCGGTGGGTCGATCCCCTGCTCATGCTCTCCCTCAACCTTCCGTAAACGAGCTGCTCTCGTGCACATACCTGAGAAGACCCGCCCGCGCCTGTTTCTGATCGATGGCTATGCCCTGATCTATCGGTCGTATTTCGCCTTCATCAATCGTCCGTTGATGAATGCTCATGGCGAAAACACGTCGGCGCCCTTCGGGTTCGTCAACTTCTTGGAGCAGCTCAAGGCCGAGCACGCGCCCGATTATCTGGCCGTGGTTTTTGATGCTGGCGACTCGTTTCGTGAGCAGCTGTACCCCGAGTACAAGGCGACCCGTGAGAAAATGCCTGACGATCTGGCTGCCTCGATTCCACGGGTGCGCGCGATTGTCGAGGGATTTCATGACCCCGTCGTCGAGTTGGACGGCTACGAGGCAGACGACGTGATCGGCACCCTCGCCCGCAAGGCCTCCGAGGCGGGTCTCGAGGCCGTGATCGTGTCGGGTGACAAAGACTTCTATCAGCTGATCGACGACCATATTCACCTGCTCAACCCGGGTCGTGGGGGCGCAAATGGCGTCGATGCCGAGTGGGTCGACCGCTCCAACGCCAGCGCGCGATTCGGCATCGCACCTGAGCAGGTGATCGACTATCTGGCTTTGATCGGCGACAGTTCTGACAACGTGCCGGGCGCCCCGGGCATCGGCCCCAAGACCGCCGTCAGCCTCTTGGAGGAGTGGGGCAGCCTCGACGCGTTGCTGGCCCACGCGCCGGAGCTGTCGTTGAAGCGTGCCCGAGAGGCGCTGACCGAGCATGCCGATCAGGTACGGCTCTCGCAGAAGCTCGTCACGATCCAGACCGATCTGGCCGTTGAGCTCGATCTCGAGCGGTTCCACATGGGTCAGCCTGATCATGCGCGCCTTCGTGATCTGTTCATCGAGCTGGAGTTTCGGCGGCTGGCCGAAAAATACACGGCGCTGGCCCAGCAGCACGGCGCAGAGACAAGCTCCACTGCCGTTGAGGCTGACTATCGTCTACTGACCACGGTCGAAGAGGTTGCCGAGTGGATCGCGGCGGTGCGTGAGGCGGGACGGGTTGCCGTAGATACCGAGACCACCAGCCTCGATGCCATGAGTGCGCAGCTCGTCGGCATCAGCATGGCGCTGGATCAAGGGCGTGCGGTCTATTTGCCCATTGCGCACAGAACCAGTTCAGAGCCGACGCTGGCGCTCGATGACACGGCGCCAACGCTTCCGAACCTGCCAGACGTGCGCGATGCGTCTATGGGAGAGCTTCGTGCGCTTCTCGCCGATCCCGGCATTCTCAAGATCCTGCACAACGCGAAGTACGACATGCTTGTGCTGGAGCGCGCGGGTGCTCCGCTGGGGGGTCCCCTCGCCGATACGATGATCGCGAGCTATGTGCTCGATCCGTCACGTCGCTCGCACGGTCTCGACTATCTCTCGATGGAGATTCTGGCGCACAAGACGATTTCGTATGACGAGGTGACGAAGAAAGGGCGCGTGCAGATTCCGTTTGCCGAGGTGCCCCTCGAAGCCGCGCGAGACTATGCGTGCGAAGACGCCCATTGCACATGGCGCCTGTGGGAGCGCTTCGAGGCCGATCTGGCCGAGCACGGCCTGCGCGAGCTGTTTGATGGGCTGGAGATGCCGCTGGTTCCGGTGCTTGAACGCATGGAGCGAAACGGAATTGGCATCGATGTGCCCTTCTTCGAGGCAATGAGCACACGGTTGCGCAGGGAGCTTGGCCTGCTGGAAGAAGACATTCGTAAGGCCGCGGGTGTGGAATTCAACCTCAACTCGCCGAGCCAGCTGCGAGAGGTGCTCTTCACCCGATTGCAGCTGCCGGTGTTGAAGCGCACCCGCACGGGCCCGTCGACCGATGCCAGTGTGCTGGAGCAGCTGGCGGCCGAGGGCCATGAGGTGCCCCGCTTGATGATGGAGTATCGGGAGCTCGAGAAGTTGCGCGGCACCTACGTTGACGCGTTGCCCAAAATGGTAAACCGCCATACCGGGCGCATTCACACCTCGTTCAATCAGACGGTCGCAGCCACCGGCCGACTGTCGTCGAGTGAGCCCAACCTGCAGAACATTCCCATCCGGACGGCTCTGGGGCGTGAGGTACGTAGGGGATTTGTTGCAGCCGAGGGGGCCGTGCTTCTCGCGGTCGACTATTCACAGATCGAGTTGCGGGTGCTCGCGCATTTTTCAGGAGACGCCCCGTTGCTCGAGGCGTTCCGAGAAGGTCGCGACGTGCACCGTCAGACGGCGGCCGTGATCTTTGACGTACCGGTCGACGCGGTGACAGCCGAGCAGCGGGGTCGGGCGAAGACGATCAACTTTGCCACCCTCTACGGTCAGGGTGCTTTTTCGCTGGCTCAGCAGCTTGGCGTGTCGCGAGAAGAGGCGCAAAGCTTCATTGATGCCTACTTCGAGCGGTTTGCGGGGGTGCGAGCCTTTCTTGATGCGCAGGTCGAGCAGGCCCGCGAGAAGGGCTGTGTCGAGACGCTCCTGGGGCGTCGCCGCTTCGTGCCCGAGCTGCAGTCGCGCAATTGGAATATTCGACAATTTGGTGAGCGCATTGCGCAGAACACCCCGATTCAAGGCACCGCGGCCGATCTGATCAAGAAGGCCATGATCGACATCGATGCGGCCCTGTTGGGCCGGGAAGATGAGGCGCGCATGCTGCTGCAGGTGCATGACGAATTGCTCTTCGAAGTGCACGATGCAGCCCTCGAGGGCATTCGTGCCGAGGTGGTGGCGCTGATGGAGCACGCCTTGGAGCTGAAGGTGCCACTCGTGGCCGAATCAGGCGTGGGGCGCAGTTGGTACGACGCCAAAGGGTGAGTGGGTTGTGATGGCCGGCCATCGGTCTGAAATCGGGCCTGTATGACCATCGCAGCGCCCCCCGGGGCGTGTGAGGCTTCTGGCGTGACCCGTCGGCAGGGGCCGGTCGGGCACCCTACTTCAGCCAGGAGTCTGCCTCATGAGTCGCAGCGTAAACCGCATCACGCTTCTGGGAAACGTCGGTCGCGACCCAGAAGTGCACGAGACGAAAAACGGAACCAAGGTCGCACACTTCTCATTGGCGACCAACCGTCGCACAGGGGCCGAGGGTGAGGCCGTCGATCGTACGGAATGGCATCGTCTCACGCTGTGGAATCGGCTGGCGCAGTTCGCCGAAGACTACATCCAGTCCGGGGCTCGCCTTTATGTCGAAGGGCGCCTTGAATACGACAGCTACGAGCGTGAAGGGGGTCACCATTCCCACGGCAGAAATCCACGTGCGGGAGTTGGTGATCTTGTCGCCTCGGGAGCCTGAGCGTGAACTGGTGGCGGCTACAGCCATGGGTGAAAGCGAGGACTGACACTCATGATGAAGGCCCAGTCTCCGCGAGGGCCGACGCCATGTGCGACATCGAGGGAGATCACGTCCCAGAGTGCATCAAGTCCGACCCAGACTGATCCACGCAGGCGGGCATCGGTTTGCCCGTCCCATCCGGCTGGTAACGCCTGCAAGCCACTAGTGCCGCCGACGGCAGCCCCGAGGTGAAGCGAGGCCAGCGGCTGAGCGAGCGCGTGACCAATACGTCCCGAGGTCAGCCAGTACCGGCGACCTACCATGTCCCGGTGCTGGTGGCCCGGGAGCGTATTTCGCCCTCCGAGCAGAAACAGTGCCTGAGGGGGTGGGTTAGCGCCAAGCGTCGTGCCTGCATGTGCGCTGACCTCAACGCTCAGATCGCTCCATGCCTCAGCGCGGTTCCAGCTCGCCAGCGCCTCGATGCGCCCCCAGACGCGTTGATTGAGGTGGGCGAGCTCAGAGTGAATTTCACTGTGCCAGCCCGATGCTCGCGACGGCAACACCAAGCGCCCCCGAAGCGCCGTCGTGTTTCCGGTCTCGATCGCACGCACCGGGCGGAACGCGGTGTTGTCCGGGTCATCGGCGACCAAAGCAGCGGAATGGTGCTTTTGCCAGGCCAACGAGACGTCGATGTGCGTCGCCTCAGGAGAGCCGAACCGGTGGTGCAGAGCGAGCCCTGAGCGGAAATACGGGTCGAGGTAATCCCGTTGCCCGAGCGAGGCCAGCGAATTGATGACGCCGCTGGCAGGCGTGATCGGACCAATGTCCTCAAGGCTCCACCAATCCGCCTCGAGCCGGGTGGCAGGTGAAGGCTCGTCTGCTGCCAGCACCAGAGAAGCAGAGGGTCGCTGGCGGCCGAAGCTCCATCCGGCATGCAGGCGGGTGCGCAGTTCGGGCCCTAGCCGCAGCGACGAGCCCAGGCCCAAGTAGGCCCCTTCGGCTCGGTTGTATCGCACGCCCTGCGAAAACGACCGCCAGTGCAGTCGCGCGGGAGTGAGGCCGCTGAGCACTTCGCGGGCCACGAGCCGATCGATCTGTTGGCGAACCCGGGCGATTTCGTCAGACGTTGCCAGCCCCGACTCCTCAAGATCTGAAAAGAGCGGTTCCTCAAAGGCAAAGGCTTCACGCTGGGCCGGCGGTACGCTCAAGACCGAGCGGGAGATGAAGAGCAGGTTGGGCAGGGACTCGTTGAAGCGGTAATTCCCAATCTTTTTTCGACCTCTGATGACGGTGCCACCGAGAAAGTCGATGATCGGCATCTCTCGGCGCAATTCGACCTCTTGGCGATAGGGCAGCCAGTGTGAACCGAGCCAGAGCGCGTTTTCGAGCGCGATCCGTATGTAGTCGAGGTAGGGGTCGACGTAGGAGGCTGGGGTGAACCCGAAGTTCATGCGCACAATGGCACCGCTCTCTCTCGCGACCGAGAGAGTGCCAACGAAGCCGGGCCGATTCAGATCACGAGGGCGAACATCGATCTCGTAGACGCGGGTCGGCTGTGTCGCGCCCGCAAACGAAAGCGTCAGGGAGTCAGTCAGCCGATAGTCATAGGTGGCTTCGGCACCCGGAGCCGCAGGGTGGAGCACTGAGGCAACCTCGTCGCCATCACCAACCCGAATCAGGTCTCCGAATTCGTCTTGGACCACGGTGAGGTGGTCGAGGTGATAGCGAATGTTGGTCGGGAGCACCTTTTCATCGCGCAGGCCTACGATGCGCTGACGAGTCTCGCCGGGGGCGCGCCAGAAGACGTCGAGCGCGACCTGATCGGCTTTGACCAACGAGCGTTCCGGGCTGTCGACCCGGTCGACGAAGAAGTAAACGAACCCACGGGCATCGGCCTGGTAGCTCGTCAATGTCGAGTCGACCGTGGCCGACTGGCGCACACGGCGGGCCTGGTCTACCAGTTCCAGCACGCGGGGCGTGTTCCAGGTCGTATCGGGAACCTGCGCGACCGCCGGGCCGGCAGCACCGATCGGCAGCAACATTGCCGGCCACAACAACGCTCCAAACGACAACGCCTGCTGGATCCATCTTGAGGCGTGCTCTGCGAGCTGGAGCTGGTGATCCCGCAAGGCAACAATCATGGCGCGACCTGAAAGGTCAGTCGTCGCCCCAGAATCCTGAGAGAGAATCTCCGTGCGGGCTCTCGCGAAGCTTTTCGAAGGCGCGATTGCGAATCTGTCGAATGCGTTCCCGGGTTACGCCCAACAGCGAGCCGATCTCCTCGAGGGTGCGCTCCTCGCCGTCATCGAGACCGTAGTACAGATAGAGAATCTTGCGTTCTCGCTCGGTCAGATACGTGTCGAACATCTGCTCGAGAAACTCGCGACGTGCCATGACCTCGACGTCTTCTTCGATGTCGATCGAGGCCGCTCCGGCAAAGCGATCACCAAACGAGGCACTGTCGCGATCGCCCCGGTCCACCGGAGCGTCGAGCGACAGCTCGCTGGCCGCAACACGGCGAAGGGCCCGCACGGTATCAACGGGCTCTTCCATCTCTTCGGCAATCTCCTGATCGGTCGGGGAGCGACCGAGCGACTGCGTTAGCGCTGTTTCGGTACGTGACAGGCGCGCGAGATTGGAGTTCTGGTTCAATGGGATCCGCACTGAGCGCGTCTGCTCAGCGAGGGCCTGCAGCACGGTCTGTCGAGTCCACCAGACGGCATACGAGATGAACTTCACACCCTTGTCTGGATCGAACTTTTTCACGGCCTTCAAGAGCCCTTCATTTCCGATGCAGACCAGTTCGCCCAGGCCGAGCCCACGCCCCTGATACTTCTTCACGTACGAGATGACGAAGCGCAGGTTGGCTGTGACCAGACGCTCAGCTGCTTCCTTGTCTCCCGCGCGAGCGCGATGAGCAAGCGCCCGTTCTTCGTCGGGATCCTGAATCAGCGGGTACTTCTCGACGTCCTGCAAATACTGATCGAAGGAGTCGAGGCCACGCGTAGTTGAAAACATGTGGCTCTGCTGTCGTGAGTCTGGCTCGGGAGGGAAGGGCGCGCACCCAGAAAGGCGTGACGCCACCGAAAAAGCTAAACCGAGCCTTGGGGAGCGTCAAAGGCCTCAACGCTTGAGAAACGCAGACTCCAGCTCTGGCGCGGTCGGGCCTCCGGGTGGAACGAAGGCCACAAGATTGTCGGCCAGCTCGATTCGGGTGAAGAGCTGCTGCTCTTCGAAGTGCATGCTCGACGCTTGCGAAAGAGGGGTGCGGCCCCGAAAGCGCGTCATGAACTCGGCCTCCGATGCCGTGCTGACCAGCCATCCGTAGCGCAGCCGCCGAGGGGAGATTTCCAGAAGGGCGGCTGGTGTACCCTTCAGCGTCAGCGCTTCCGAATCTGGCGTCGGATAGCGACGAATCAGCCAATCCGGCAGCAGGTCGGCCTGCCACCAGCTGCCGAGCTCAATGAGGCGGCGAGCGTCTCCCACCACGCCCTGCACCAGTAGCTGAAATGCCGCAATGGAGCTCAGGTGCAGGGGCAACCCGACGATGCCCAGCGTCAGCAGAAGTGCAAAGGCCACAGCGGCGTTCTCAAGACCGAGCACCAATAGCGCGACAACCGCCACATCTTCAGAGAGCGATGCGATCCAGCGGGTGCGGCGAGGCACACCTGAGAGGCGCAGAAACGCTTGCCACCCGACGGCACCGGTGTGAACGGCAGAGGCGATCACCGCCATGACGACCGCGGCGAACAGCCGTTCCACCGCGGGTGCTCCGTCAGACATGAGCCATGCCAGCAGGAATCCTGCGAGGGGGCGAGCCAGCATCTGAGCCGCGTGCCAGAGCGCCATGATCGTGACGGAGACTTGCTCCAGCAGTGTTTCAATAAGGTAGAGCGCGGCGATGGCTGCGAGTACAAGAGTACTCGACGACGATGTGAGGACTCCCGATAGAGCGTTTGCCGGTCCGAACATTGTCAGTGCCAGACCCATCAACAGGGTGAGGCCAAGGTCCGTTCCGATGGCCGCCCCCAGAACTGGAACGAGAAGCCAGCTCTCCATGATCGACACTCAGGGTTGAATTTGAGTCGGACTGAAGCGGTCCGGGCCGATGGTCATGCGTCGGCTGCGCGCCATCTGGAAGTCTTCCAGCCCCTGTGTGAAGCCCAGCAGGTCGCCAAACGAGATCAGCAACATGGGTTTGGAGCCTCGACGGCCTCCCCCAATAGGCATCGCGGCGTCGATTCGCACCACCCCACGCGACCCTGAAGGGAAGCCGAAGCGTAGTCCGGCGCCGACGGTGCCTCGCCAACCCGAGTCTCTGCCGAAAGGCATGTCACCGGCCCACATGCGGCCGACGTCGGCAAAGATCGTGGTGCCCAAGTCAAAGAAATCCCGGAACGGTCCTCCCAGCACCAGTCGATCTTCGGCAGAAAACACGACACTGCGCCCACCGGGAAAGTCGGGGTCCTGATAGCCCCGCAGAGCCTGCCCTCCGCCCAGCGTCAACTGGAAGGGCTGGTCGAGCGCCCATCCTCCTGAAGCAGATACGCGACCGACCAGTGTATGCCCTGGAGCCGCGTTGGGCTGCCAGTAGGTCAAAAAGTCGGCCTCGGCCAGTACGTCGCGCCAACCGCTTTCGCGATCGCCCTGCGCATACAGATGTCGCCCCTCAAAGGCCAAGTTCGAGATCAGGGTGAATTCGCCGGGGGCCCCGGCTGCGTAGAGGCGCAAGCGGGTGTAGAGGTCATCGGGCACGTCAGAACCCACGCCGCCAATCGTGCGGCCCAGCGTCAGTGCGAGCTCAGAGCCGACCTGCAGATCTTGAAGGCCGCGTAGGGCGTCGAGACCCCGGCGCTGGGTGAAGCGAATATTGCGCTGCCCGAGCAGCAAGTTGAGACGCGTGCCCGCCGAATATCGAGTCTGCGGCTGCAGAGAGACGACCTCATCGTCAGCGGGGGCTGCGGTCTCGCTGAAGGCAAAGCCCTCAACGCGTTCGACGCCCGAGGGATACTGGCTGAAATCCAGATCCACGCGCGCGACACCCAGGCCCACAGTCGTGAGATTGCCCGGCTGCCCGAAGCGCACGGCAAACGAGGTCTCGATGCGCCGATCTTCAAAGGGCAGCAGCAGGAACGCAGGCGCCCCGGGATCTCCGATGGAATACGAAAAGAAGTCGGTCTGGCGCCTGAAGTGTTGGCGCCATGCAACGCGACCTACTTCACCGACAAACGGGTGAAAGATCTCCTGCTCAAAAAACGAGCCGGCACGGGTGTTACCTGCGCGCACGGTGGCGTTCGTACGGGAGTTGAACAGGCGAGGTGTAGCAAACACAACGCCCTGCTGGCGTTGGGCATCGCGCTCGCGGTAGAAGGCGCCGATGACCATTCCGCGCCCGAGCAGGTTGTCTTCACGTAGTTCAGCGCGACCGAGCCGCACCCCATTTCTCAGGTCGGGAGAGAGTTCGAAAACCGTCGTCCACTCGTCGCGTGTCTCGACGACGACGTGCCACGTGCCATCGGGCTGCTCGATGCCGTAGACCTCGACCTGGGCGATGAACGGATAGCGGCGCAGAATTCGCTCGGAGTCGGCCACGCGAAAGGGCTCATAGCAGTCGTTGACCGAGAAGAGCAGCTCGCGGCGCAGGAACGTGGCCTTGGTGCGAATGTGCAGGTCGTTGGCGAGCTTGAAGGCCCATTGAAACGGAGCCTCTTCGACTTCTTGCAGGTCGAAGATGTCGCGGTTGTCGATAAAGATTCGTGAGACACGACCCTGTGGGCACGCTTCCTGCGCCTCGAGGCGGCCAGTCCGGCCCATGCTCGCAGCCAGCAGAAGCACCGACGCCACAACGAGCGTGGTGCTTGTGACGCCTCGGCATGCGTTGAAGAGCGTGTTGGGTTTCACGAACACTGTGAGATGGAAAGCCGGAATGACCTGGGCCGGTCGCTCTGCCCGAATGGGCATTTGGAAAGTATGATGAGCAGCTTAATCTACCTGACCGCGCACTTCGCGCGACCTGATGGCTGACGGTATACCGAAGCCATTTTCTCAAGTCCCCAGATGAACACCGATGCCAGACCCGATGAATGACGCCCGCCAGCAGGCGCTCGACTACCACAGCCAAGGTCGCCCCGGCAAGATCGAAGTTGTGCCGACCAAGTCGGTCGCCACGCAACGTGATCTTTCGCTGGCCTACTCACCCGGCGTCGCTGAGCCTTGCCGCGACATCCATGCCGAGCCGCTTGATGTCTTCAAGTACACGGCACGCGGAAATCTGGTTGCCGTCGTATCGAACGGTACTGCGGTGCTCGGCCTGGGCGACATTGGTCCGCTGGCCGCCAAGCCCGTCATGGAAGGCAAGGGAGTGCTCTTCAAGCGCTTCGCCGGCATTGACGTGTTCGACATTGAGATCGATGCGCCGACCGCCGAAGACGTGATTCGGTTCTGCGAGATGCTGGAGCCCACGGTCGGGGGCATCAACCTCGAAGACATCAAGGCGCCGGACTGTTTCGTGATCGAGTCTACCCTGCGCGAGCGACTCGACATTCCCGTGTTTCACGATGATCAACACGGAACCGCCATCATTGGTGGGGCGGCTTTGCTCAATGCCTTGGAGGTCGCCCAGAAGTCGATCGATGAGGTTAGGGTGGTCTTTAGCGGTGCGGGTGCATCAGCACTGGCGACGGCTGAACATCTGGTACGGTTGGGTGTGCCGCGTGAGCACATTGTCATCTGTGACTCCAAGGGTGTGATCCACGAGGGTCGCACCGAGGGCATGAACGAGTACAAGCAGGTGTGGGCCGTTGCTGATTCCGGAGCACGCTCGCTGGCCGATGCGCTCAAGGGTGCCGACGTGTTCGTTGGGCTTTCGGTCGCGGGCATGATGACGCCTGAGATGGTCGCGTCGATGGCCAAGAACCCGATCGTCTTTGCTCTGGCCAATCCCGACCCCGAGATCTTGCCTGAAGAGGCGCGGGCCGTTCGTGACGATGTGATCATGGCCACGGGCCGCAGTGATTACCCCAATCAGGTCAACAACGTCTTGGGCTTTCCCTTCATTTTCAGGGGAGCGCTTGACGTTCGCGCGACCACCGTCAACGCTGACATGATGCTGGCGGCAACCCACGCATTGGCCGAGCTGGCGCGCGCTGAAGTGCCCGAAGAGGTGCAAGATGCCTATGGCGACGCGTCGATCAGCTTTGGCCCGGAGTATCTGATTCCCAAGCCCGTCGACCCGAGGGTGCTCTACCATGTGGCGCCAGCCGTGGCACGGGCCGCCATGGCCACCGGGGTCGCTCGCGTGGCACTCGATCTTGATGAATACCGCGAGCGGCTGCAGGGATCGCTGAGTCCGGCCCATGCGGTGATGCGCTGGATGACGGCACGGGCGCGCCGTCGTCCGGCCCGACTGGTGCTCCCGGAGGGCCACAACGAGACCATCATTCGGGCGGCGGTCCAGATGGTCGAAGAGGGCATCTGCCGGCCGATTCTCCTGGGGCGCAGAGAGCGCATCGAGGAGCGCGCTGCCGCCATGGGTGGCCTGGACCTAAGCGGCATCGAAATCATGCATGCCGCTGAACTCGACGACCGTCGCTACGAGTATGCCGAGGCGCTCTTTGCCAGTCGTGCGCGCAAAGGACTCACGCTCGCCGAGGCCCGTTGGAGCATGTACAAGCCCATCTTCTTTGCGTGTGGGATGCTGCAGTCGGGCGATGCCGATGGGGTCGTGGCAGGCATCGAGGCCAACTATCCCGAGATTCTAAGACCTGCTCTGCAAGTGGTGGGTCCCGATCCGAGCATCGGTCGTGTGGCCGGATTGTACATGATCGCATTCCCAAATCGCGAGCTGCTCTTTTTTGCCGATACGACCGTCAACATCGAGCCCGATGCCGACGCGCTGGCCGACATTGCGCTGCTCACCGCGTCATATGTTTCAGACCTCGGCATCACTCCTCGCATTGCGATGGTCGGATTCAGCAACTTCGGATCGGCTCGCCATCCGGTTTCTGCACGTGTTGCCGAAGCCGTGCGTATCGTGCGAGAGGCCCGGCCCGAGCTTGAGATCGACGGCGAGATGCAGGCCGACACCGCGATTGACCCGGTCAAGCTCCAGCAGGTCTACCCGTTCTCCAACCTCAAGGGGAGCGCCAATGTGTTGGTCTTCGCCGATCTTGCGGCCGCCAACGCCGCATACAAATTGCTCGATCGTCTGGGCGGCGCCGACGTCATCGGGCCCGTGCTGATGGGCATGGCTCGGCCTCTTCACATTCTTCAGAGGGGGTCGTCGCAACAGGATGTCATCCAGCTGGCAACAATCGCATCTGTGGACGCGCAGGCGCGTTCCTGACATTTTCGTCGTCTGTTTCCCTGGTCGGCACGGATTGGTGCTGACCTGTACGCGTTCCTCCATGTCGAGGTGAGCGAATGAGCACGCAGTCCGACGTTGTCGGTCTGGATCAGCACGGCCTGAATCCTGCGAAAACGGTACACTGGAACCTCTCACCCGCAGAGTTGATCGAGCGGGCTCTGGCCCGGTGTGAGGGCCGCCTCTCGGCCCAGGGTTGCTTTGTCGCCCTGACTTCGCCTCACACGGGGCGCTCTCCCAACGACAAGTTCACGGTCCGTGAGCCGTCGTCAGAGGCCGATGTCGATTGGGGCAAGGTCAATGTGCCGCTGGACCCGGCGCACTTCGCTGCGCTGAAGGCCGATGTCATTGCTCACCTCAATGAGCAGGATCTCTTCGTGCGCGACGCGCGGGCCGGCGCTGATGAGCGGCATGGCATCAACGTGCGGGTGGTTACGCCCAATGCATGGCATGACCTCTTTGCCTACAACATGTTCCTGCGCCTCGACGACGGAGCCACTGCCGGGAGCGTGAAGCCCGATTTCACCGTGCTGCACGCGCCCGAGCTCAAGGCCAGTCCCGAGCGGCACGGCACGCGCTCCGAGACCGCCGTACTCGTGAATTTTGCCGAGCGCACGGTGCTGATCGCGGGCACGCGTTACGCGGGCGAGATCAAGAAGAGCATCTTCTCGGTCATGAATTATCTGTTGCCGGGTGCGGGTGCGTTGCCCATGCACTGCTCGGCCAATGTCGGTATCGACGGCGACGTTGCGCTGTTTTTCGGACTGTCGGGAACCGGCAAGACCACCCTCTCGGCCGACGCCTCGCGTGAGCTGATCGGCGACGACGAGCATGGCTGGACCGACACCGGCGTCTTCAACTTCGAGGGCGGCTGCTACGCCAAGACCATCCGGCTGTCACCCGAGGGTGAGCCCGAAATTTTTGGTGCCACGCGTCTCTTTGGTACGATTCTCGAGAATGTCATTCTCGATGATGCGACACGGCATCCGGATTTCGATGATGGCAGCCTCACCGAGAACACGCGTGCGAGCTACCCGATTCACTTCATCGAAAACGCGCGCATTCCTGGGATTGCCGGGCACCCCGACACGGTCATCTTCTTGACGGCCGATGCCTATGGCGTGCTGCCGCCGATCTCGAAGCTCACGCCCGAGCAGGCCATGTATCAGTTTCTTTCGGGCTACACCGCCAAGGTGGCGGGTACGGAGCGCGGGGTTACGGAGCCAAAGGCAACCTTCAGTGCGTGCTTCGGTGCGCCCTTCTTGCCGCGTCACCCCGGCGTCTATGCCGAGATGCTCGGCAAGAAGCTCGAGGAGCACGGCACTCGGGTGTTCCTGGTTAACACGGGCTGGACGGGCGGCCCCTATGGCACCGGCAAGCGCATGGCGCTGAAGTACACGCGTGCGATGGTCAATGCGGCGTTGCGCGGAGACCTCGACAATGTCGAGACCGCGATCGATCCGGTCTTCGGCGTTGCTGTTCCGCTCACGGTGCCGGGCGTGCCAGGTGAGGTTCTAAAGCCCCGAAACACCTGGTCTGACGGAGCCGCCTACGATGCGCAGGCCCTCGAGCTCGCGGCCATGTTCCGGGAGAACTTCAAGAAGTACGAAGATGGGGTCAGCGACGCCATCAAGGGTGCGGGCCCCAAGGCCTGAGCCTGACGGCACCAGCACGTTACAGCGGCCCGCTCCCGACAAGGGGGTGGGCCGTTTGTGCATTCATCGGCCCCGAATCGCAGTGGCCGCTGTCGCGTTCACCTCTTACCTTTTCGAGCCCGCTACTTCACGCCTGGAGGCTCCATGATTGGTCGCATGCTCACTGCCCCGCCACTTCGTTCCATGTCTGGCAAGATTGTCACCGCGGCTAGCCTCGCTCTGGCTGCAGTCGTGAGCACGTCGGTTGGTGTCAGCGCTCAGGCACCCGTTGCGGTGCCGGCTGACGCCCCTGCGCGATATCACCCCCTGCCGCCGGTCCGCGAACAGGCGGCCGAGATGCAGTCTTGGCTGGAGCGCCGGCTCGACGATGTGCTCCCCGGGCTGATGAGCGAATACGACGTCGACATGTGGATTCTTTCCATGCGTGAGTATGGAGAAGATCCGGTGTTTTGGTCGATCGTCTCGCCCACGACGTTTGCTGCCCGTCGCCGGTCGATCTACATCTTCACGCGCCAAGATGATGGCTCGGTCGAGCGCTTGGCACTCGGGGGCACGGACCAGGGGGGTCTATTCCGCATCTATCGCTCGTCGCGGCCTGCCCCCACGGGCGAGAGTGCCGAGCTGTGGGGCGACGAGCAGTGGCGCCTGCTCAACGAGGTGGTCAGTGATCGCGACCCGGGCAACATCGTGCTGAACATCGATGAAGACTGGGCCTTCAGTGACGGACTCGGCGCCGGCGAGCGCGAAGCTCTCGAGCGGGCGCTCGGTGAGACCTACGCGTCGCGCATTCGTCGTGAGCCGCGCCTGGCCATGAACTACATCGCCGTGCGCGTGCCCGAGATGATGCCGCGGTACCGCCAGATCATGGAGACCGTGCACGCCATCATCTCGGAGGCCTTCAGCAATAGTGTCATCACCCCGGGCGAGACGACGACCCAAGACGTCGTCTGGTGGCTTCGTCAGCGTGTCTCTGATCTCGGAATGGACACTTGGTTTCAGCCATCGGTCTCGGTACAGCGCGCGGGAGATCAATCCACCGATGGTGATGTGGTCATCGAGCGTGGCGATCTGCTGTGGACTGACTTCGGGGTCATCGCGCAGCGGCTGAAGACCGATACGCAGCATCTCGGCTATGTCTTGCTTGAGGGTGAGACCGATGTGCCCGACGGCCTGAAGGCGTGCCTCAAGGCCAGCAATCGCATGCAAGACATTCAGTTGGGCACGATGGAGCCCGGACGCACCGGCAACGAAGCGCTTCGTCTGGCGCTCGCGCAGATGGAGGCCGAAGGCGTGGAGGGCACCCTGTACTCCCATCCGATCGGAGACCATGGCCATGGAGCCGGCCCGCTGATCGGGCGCTGGGATGCACAGGAAGGCGTCCCCGTACGAGGGGACGCTGAGATTCGCCCGGAGACGTGGTTCAGCATCGAGCTGCAGGCGACGACCGAGATCCCTGAGTGGAATGGCAAGCAGGCCTCATGCCGTCAGGAAGAAGAGGCCTACCTCGACGAAGCCGGCCAGCGGCACTGGGTGTTCCGTCGTCAGGAACGCTTCCACTTGGTCTGGTGATGTGACCCGCCGCCGGAGCTACGACCGCTCCATTATCGAAGGTCCGGTCACGCCAGCGGTTTGGAAGCTGGCGTGGCCGACCATGCTTCAGAACATGATCGGGGGGCTCCAAGGGCTCGTCGATCATGCGATGGTCGGCAACTACATCGGCTTCACAGGTAACGCCGCCATCGGTATCGCGTGGCAGATCCACCTCGTGGTCATCGTCTTCATCGCCTCGGTCTTTTCGGGCATGGGTGTGCTGGTCGCCCGTTTCACCGGGGCCAACGAGCCCGACAAGGTGAATCGCACGGTGCAGCAGGCCTTCATGGTCTCGGTTGGGCTGTCGATCGGGGTCATGGCGCCAGTCGGGTATCTGCTTTCGCCCTGGCTGCTCGATCTCGTGCAGGCGACCCCTGAGGTGCAGGCTGAGGCACTGCCCTATTTGCGCACCATGTTCGTCTTTGGCGTGGGCAACTTGCTCTTCTTCATGGCTGGCGGAGCGTTTCGCAGCGCGGGTGATGCACGAACCCCACTGTATCTGGGCGTCGCCTACACCGTGCTGAACATCTTGTTGAACGTGGTCTTCATCGGCGGTCTAGGGCCGATCCCTGCCTTTGGGACGTTGGGCGCAGCCATGGGAACGGTCTTGTCGGCCGGCATCGTGAGTGGCTGGGTGGTCGTGATGCTGTTTCGGGGCAAAGCGGTCGTTGCCTTTCCCAAAGACGCGAGTTGGTGGCCAGACTGGCAGCTGGTTCGTGAGCTCTTTCGCTTCGGGCTGCCGGCCGGCTTGCAAGGCGTAGCCATGAACGTCGGGGCCGTATTGCTGCTGCGCTTCATCGGCGGTCTGCCCAACAGTGCTGAGGCGCAGGCGGCCTATGCCGTGAGTTACACGCAGCTGTTCAGCTTCATCACGTGGACGTCAGTCGGCTTGATGAGTGCGGCCGCCACCGTCGCCGGCCAGAACCTCGGTGCCAAGCGTCCTGACCGCACGGTCGAGGGGGTGAAGGCTGCAGCCATGATGGGCCTGGGGGTCGCCCTCGGCATGGGCAGCCTGTTCGTGCTGGCGCCCTCATTCTTGCTGGGCCTGTTTGGCATGGATGACCAAATCTCACTCACCCTCGCTGCCGAGCTGCTGCGCTATCTCACGGTCAGCGGGCTCTTCATCACGGTCGCACTGGCCTACACCGGAGGCCTGCAGGGCACCGGCGATACGCGAAGCCCGCTCTACATCTCTTTGATTTCACAGGTTGCCCTGCCGCTGGGGCTGTGCTTTGCCGTGGACCAAGTCTGGGGACTGGAGGCATGGGTGATCTGGACGGCCATCGTGCTGGGCCACATCACACGCGCCGTGCTCAGTGTGGCGCGGTTCCGTCAGGGCCGCTGGCGCACGATCTCGGTGGAGATCGGCGAAGCCCCGGGCGGGATCCGCAAACGAACGATCGGGTAGAGCCCGCCAGACTCAAAAGGGAGCAGAGTACCGATGCAGTACTGGCTGATGAAGAGTGAAGCAGATGTCTATTCGATCGAGCAGTTGCAGGCCGATCGACGCACGATGTGGGATGGGGTGCGTAACTATCAGGCGCGCAACAATATGCAGGCTATGAAGAAGGGAGATCTGGTGCTGTATTATCACTCGCGCCAAGACCCCTCGGCGGTCGTCGGGCTCGCACGTGTAGTGAACGAAGCCTATCCGGACCCCACCCAGTTTGATCGTGACCACAAGTATTTCGACGAGAAAGCCTCGGTTGAATCACCCCGCTGGTATCTCGTCGACATCGAGTTCGTGCGGCAGTTTCAGCATCCGGTAAGTCTGCATGACATCAAGGCTGATGCAGCCTTGAGCGAGATGGTGCTCGTGAACAATTCGCGCCTTTCGGTTCAGCCTGTGCGCGAGTCGGAGTTCATGCACGTTCTGCGTCTGGCGGGGGAGCCAGCTCTGAAATGAGCTCTCGTCTGCGAACGGTGCGGGATCCGCTGTGGAACACGATCCGGCTCGACGAGACGGCGATACGCATCATCGATACGCCGGCCTTCCAGCGTCTGCGCTACATTCGCCAGCTCGGCTTCGCTCACTTGGTGTATCCTGGGGCCACGCATACCCGCTTTGACCATGCGCTGGGTGTGCATCATCTCGTCACCACAGCCCTGCGCCTGTTGCGTGAGCGAGGTGGCGTTCCCGATGAGGTCTGGCTCGATCACGAGGTGCTGCCCTACGCTGCGCTTCTGCACGACATCGGCCACTACGCCTATTCCCACGCTCTCGAAGAATTGAGTGACGATCGGGTACCAGCCGATCATGAAGAGGCGAGTGGGTACTTTTTTGACGGCCCGGAACTGCGGGCAGCTCTGGCTCCGTTGGGTTCTGACGCGCCCGATCGTATCCGGGCGCTGATCAGGGGACAGAGTGATGCCCCCCTGCGGGGGCTGGTCAGCGGATCGCTCGACCTCGACAAGCAAGACTACCTGCGGCGTGATGCACGCTTCTGCGGTGTGCCCTACGGTGAGGTCGATGTCGATCGCCTGCTTCAGGGTATGGTGCTGCTGCAGGACCCGGAGCACGGGCTGTGGGAGCTCGGCGTGCACGAAAAGGCTGTGGCTGCGCTGGAGTCGCTGCTTTTTGCCAAGTATCAGATGTTTCGCAACGTCTATTGGCACCACGGCGTACGTGCGGCGACGGCCCTCTACAAACGCATCATCGAAGAGGCCGTGCGCATCGACCTGCTGCGGCCCGATGAGCTGCTCGGGCCGACCGACGAGGAGCTGCTCTATGAGGTCTCCCGGCGCGCGTCGTTGCATGGTGACGATGCTGTGGCTCGCCGCCTTGCCCGACGCTGGATTCCCGCACTTCGTAATCGGCGTCTGCCCAAACGAGCGCTGGAGCTCCCCGCCTCGGAGCTGGGAGAGCTCGATCCAGCGCCTTGGCTCCATAACGATCTACAGGCCAGGCGCCGCATCGAAGATGCGATGGCTGTAGAGCTGGATCTCGAGCCAGGTGAAGTGTTCATCGACTTTCCGATGAAGTCGGCCATGTTCCAGCTCGATGTGCTGGTTCAGCGTCGCGACGGGGCTGTGGAGCGTGTCGGCTCCGGGGGGCGGCCAGGACTGCTCGATCTCGGGCGCGTCACCGATGAGTTGTACCGTTCGGCCCGCCTTTTGCGAGTCTACACCTTTGAGCGACGCGCTTTGTCAGCCGAAGACGTGCTCGCGCGGCTCGCTCAAGGGTAGCTGACAACAGCTTTGAGCAGTTTCCCTACTGGCGATTTTACGACGCACACCTCAGTATGCACCCTCGTGGAACCCAGCCAACGCGGGGTGTACCAGAGGCTGGAATTATTGACGGCTTTCCAAGCCCGCTCGATATTTGCGGGCTTTGCACCAATCAACTTGATCACGCCCGGCATTCAGCTGGTGTCCGGGGGTGATTGGATGGGACTTTCAGGGTCCGAGGAGATCTCAAGGTATGGCAACCACCGCAGCCAAAGGGCGCGGCAAGAAGCGGTCAGGGGGGCGAAACCCTCTCGCCAGCTTTGATGCCAGTGTCGAAGAGCAAACCGCTCTTGATCAGTATCTGCGTGATGTGAGCCGCCATGAGTTGATTACGCCTGAAAAAGAAAAAGAGCTCGGTGCTCGTGCTCAGAAGGGCGACGAAGAGGCCGTGCAGGAGCT
Source organism: uncultured Gemmatimonadaceae bacterium (assembly GCA_964453545.1). GTDB lineage: Bacteria > Gemmatimonadota > Gemmatimonadetes > Longimicrobiales > Gaopeijiaceae > Gaopeijia. Next base: position 457 of record CAYVPD010000006.1, on the reverse strand, counting down.
GGCGCGCGCCAACCTGCGCTTCGTCATCAGCGTGGCCAAGAAGTACCAGAATCGCGGCGTTTCACTCACCGACCTGATTCAAGAAGGCAACGTCGGGCTCGTGACTGCAGCCCGGAAGTTTGATCCTGAGCAGGGCGTGAAGTTCATCTCATATGCGGTCTGGTGGATCCGCCAGGCGATTCTCGCCGCGCTGGCCAATCATGGTCGCTCGGTCCGCGTGCCGCTCAATCGTGCCAGCGATCTTGCGCGTATTTTTCGCGAGAAGGAGCGTCTCAAGCAGGAGCTCGGTCGCGAGCCAACGCCCGAAGAGCTGAGCAAAGCCACCGACCTCACGCCTGAGCTGGTCGAGTCGCTGCAGACGCTGAACGCTGCCGAGATCCGTCTCGATGCACCGATCGGCGACTCCGAAGATTCGCAGCTCGTCGAGCGCTTCATCACTGAAGAGGCGGCGGAGCCC
>CAYVPD010000005.1:11379-23490 GCA_964453545.1 uncultured Gemmatimonadaceae bacterium | reverse complement strand
GGAGGGATCACAATGGCGTCGGCAATCGCCGGGTCGGCGATAGAGACGCGCTCGAGCGTGCCCTCGATCTGGACGAGGGCCGAGCTGCCGCGCACGATCGTGATCGCCTGCTGGGGTCGAGTGATGACCTGTTGCGCAGAAAGGTCGGTCGGCACGAGGCAAAGCAGAGCAGTCAGCAACACAGAAAAGATCTTCATCTAAGTCGTTCCGGCGTCAGTAGGTGATCAGGGTTCGCACGCCACCGCGCAGCACCTCGATAACGGAGTCGCGGCTACGGGAGGTCGGGCTGGAGGCTGACGCCGTGCGGGGGCGAGGGCTTGAGCCGCTCGATGAAGGCGTCTGCATGAGTGAGGCGACATGCACACCGCGGGTCTCCACCTCGACCGTGTCGAGCGTGTTGCGCAGGGCGAGCTGAATGCGCCCCTGATTTGCGGCCAACGACAGGCTTTCGGCTTCTTCGGGGGTCACGAGCAGGGTGATGACCGTAACCGTCATCGGTTCCCCTTCTTCATCGCGCGTGATCGTCTGCCCGGCGGCCAGAGTGCGCACGCCCTGAAGAATGACGCGGCTGGCGGCATCCCCGCCGGGTGGGGTCAATGTCGAGACGACATCAACCACCGTGCCCGGAAGCACAAAGCCAGCAACGCCGACCACCTCGTCGACCTTGACGCTGAGTGCACGCATGCCCTCAGGAATGATGATCGACAACCCGCCCGAGCCACGGTCTGCCAGTTTGGTGTCCAGTAGGGGCTCGTTGGCAAAGGCCGGGGTAATCAGCCCACGGCCCACCACTTGGGCGATCTGGGCAGAGGCACCCGCAGGGAGGGCATCTTCGGGCCATGACACGATCTTGACGTCGTCTTCAGCCACGAGCGCGCCCAGAGCGAGGTCACGGGCGGCGACAACCACCGGTACGGTCCCGGCCGGGGGGGCAGCCACGGCCAGTTCGGTCGGTCGCGTAGCAAGAATCTGCAGGGCGGTATAGCCGGCGATCGCACCAGAGAGCACCGCGAGGGCACCAACGAGAATTCTGCGTTTGCGTCTCATCAAAAGGGCTCCTGCGCTATTCGTTGCGCATTGAGAACGAGGTTCTGAGCACGGCCGTGGCATCGGCACCACTCCACTCCAGCAGTGCCGAGAGCCAGCCCAGAGTGTGCGAATAGCTGATGGCGACGGTGGCGGGCGTGCCGCGTCCGGTTCGCCATCCGGTGATGGTGATGTTGGCCTGTTCGGGATCGAGGGCGGCGCGTCCTAAGGCGCGGCGCACGACGACGCGCACCGAGTCTTCCGTGATGCCGTCGTCATCGACGACCGCGGTACGAGCTGCTTCGCGGGCCGCATCGGTCAGCACCTGATGGGCATTCCAGGCACGTCCGAACTCGACGATGCCGAGCACCAGCAGCAGCAGGACCGGCACGATCAGCGCGAACTCCACAAGGGCCTGCCCGCGGGCGCCACGGCGTCCAGCGGGGGTCATGGCAGCAGACCGGCGTAGGGCTTGAAGAGCGCAATGAGGCCGCCCGCCGCGATGGCGATGCCGTAGGGCACCGTGATCACTGAGGGGCCCTGCGCCTGCGGCAAAGCACCGCGACGGCCACCCGACAGGGCATAGACGGCGAGCGAGCGGGCCCCGAGCAGCGAAGGAATCAGCACACCACGGGCCATGGTGGTGGCGAGCGCCACAAGCAGCCCGAACGCTGCTGCGGCGAGCAGTGCCAAGACGAGATCGACAGGCCCGAGAAAGGCGCCTACCACGGCCAAGAGTTTGACGTCACCACCCCCGATGGCGCCCAGCGCGAAAAGGGGCAGCGCACCCCCAAATGCGATGAGCAGCCCCGAGACGCCGAGCAATGTCTCGAGGGGGCCCAGGGGAAGGCGCAGAAGCAGTGCGAGGGCGAGTCCGGTGTAGGTCAGGCGATTGGGGATTCGGCGCTCGGTCGCGTCACTCACCATGGCAGCGACCATCAGGCCGCTGAACACGAGTGCGAAGAGGGTAGACACGGTGCAAGTCCTTCTCAGAGGCAGCGATCCGTGAAGCTGCCCCGGTTCGGCCGGGGCAGCTCCACGTGCGAAGAGGCTTCAGGGCGTGTAGCCGCCGCCGGGCGCTGCATCGAGTTCGCCCTTCACTGTGTTGAAGACCGTGCCGATCGAGTCTCTGAAAAGAACCATGATCGCGATCAGGCCGATCGATACCAGGGCGATGATCAACACGTATTCGACGAGGCCTTGCCCCGATTCATCGTGCCAAGCGTTCTGGATGAGCTGTTTCATTACTGGACTCCCGCGGCACCTGCCGCTTTTCATAAGTGAAGTGCAACGAATCCGGTGCGGGCATCTGGTGCATCCAGAAGCACGACCGGGATCGCAGCGAGAGTTCAGGTTTCGTGCCAGTACCGACGGGTGGGCACGTCTTGTTGCCTGGCCGACGCAGGGGCGGGCGAAACCGCCGATTGTGCGAGACCTCAACGGGGAAAGGGCGCCTCGAGGGTGCTGCACTCTGTACCACCTCGGGTGTATCGATCCGGTACACGCGACTGCGCGTATGTCGCGTCAAGCATGTTTTGACCCGAGCGCCGACCTCCGCTGTCGGCGCACCGTTGGGCAAGGCAACGGTCTCATCGGGCAGCCCCGTTGAAAGTGCCTTATGGCGTGACGTTTTGACGGTTGTTTGATGATTGGATGCGAAAGTGAAAGTCACCAAACGGACTGTTCAGGCATCGGTCTTGCAACGACGCTCTTGGCAGGCACGTGGGAACAGCCGACATGTCGGCCCCTCATCGATTTATCTACGCGCGAGTTGCAGTGATGCCAAACCGGGTAATGATCGTAGACCACGAAGATGCGTGCCGAGAGCGTCTTTCACGCCATCTCTCAGACCGTGGATTTGAAGTTCTCGCCGTTGATTCAGGCGAAAGCGCCCTTTCGTCTCTGAACCGTTTTGGACCGTTGCTGGTCATCAGCGACATTGCGCTGCCCGGGGTCGACGGATTCGTGCTGCTCGACCGCATTCGCCGCCATGCGAGCGGTACTGACGTGATCTTCATCACTTCAGACAACGACGTGCAGGTCACGATCGATGCGATGAAGAGCGGGGCGTTTGACTCCCTGCTGAAGCCCCTCGATCTGGAGCGCTTTGATGGCACGGTTGACCGGTGCCTGCGGCTACATCACCTGGCTGCCGAAGGGGGCCTGCCTCGGGTGCGTGACGGTGACTCGATTCGCACGACCCGTTCGGGACCCGTCGGGTGTGACATGCGCATGCGCGACATCTACAAGACCATCGGTACGGTGGCTCCCACCGCGACCCCGGTGCTGATTACGGGAGAAACGGGCACGGGCAAGGAGTTGATCGCACGCACGATCCACTGGAACGGATCATTTCCAGAGGAGCCCTTTGTCGCCATCAACTGCGCAGCTGTTCCCGAGACCCTGCTCGAGTCCGAGCTCTTTGGGCACGTCAAAGGGGCGTTCACGGGAGCGGCCTCTGATCGCAAGGGCCGCTTTGAGCTTGCCGGTCAGGGCACGCTCTTTCTCGACGAAATCGGCGACACGTCGATGGCCTTTCAGGCCAAGCTTCTTCGAGTGCTTCAGGAGCGTGAGTTCCATCCGGTAGGGGGCGAGAAAACACGCACGACGCGCGCACGCATCGTCGCTGCTACCAATCGGGATCTGCCGGCGCGCATCGAAGAGGGGCTGTTCCGCGAAGATTTGTATTTTCGGCTCCGCGTGATTGAGATCACCCTCCCGCCGCTTCGAGAGCGGCGCGGCGACATTCCACTACTGGTCGAACATCTGCTGGACAAGGTTTCTCGAGACCTTGGAGGCGCGGTGCCGGTGATCCCACACGAAGTGATGGACGCCATCGTCGCGCATGAATGGCCCGGGAATGTGCGCGAACTCGAAAACGCGATCACGCGGGCGGCCCTGCTGGCGCGTGGTGGCGTGATTGTGACAGAGCACCTCGGCCTCTCCAGCCGCGCACGAGCTTCAGCGGCCGTGGCCCCTGACAGTCTTGATGCCGTGGAGAGCCAGCACATTCAAGAGGTGCTGCGCAAAACCGCGGGAAACAAGAGTGCTGCAGCCCGAGCTCTCAAGATCTCGCGGTCGCGCCTCGACCGGCTAATCGATCGGTACGATCTCGTCGTTTGAAGGCCCCGGCCTTATCTTGCAGAGCGGGTAACGAAACTCGCGAGCGAGCTGTTGCGTAGGATCGTTCGGAGTCAGGCGCGCGAGTTTGGTTCGAGCTGCCTGAGACTGCATCGCAAGATCCCGACGGGAGCGTCACATGGTCAGCCGCGACGACTTGGAGAGCTTTTTTCTGCGCCTCGATGTCGAGTATCAGGAGCTCGAAGAGGGCATGTTTCTCGTTCGCACACGCAACGGTGATCTGCCGATCGTGCTCAACTATGATCCGCCGCTGCTGTTACTGCGTCTAAAGGTGATGGACCTGCCGGCCGACGGCGGCAGCCCTGAATTTTTGCGCACGTTGCTCGAACTCAACGCCACCGATGTGGTGCATGGAGCGTACGGCATCGAAGATGGTGAGCTGATTCTGAGCGATACCCTTGAACTCGAGAATCTTGACTTCGCCGAGATGCAGGCTTCAATCGAGAGCATTCAACTCGCCGCCACCAGCCACATGCCGCGCATTCGCGAACTTGCGGGCGCGCACGCCGACAGGGTTTGATCGATGGGCATTTTCCAGAAGTTGTCGACGATGATCAAGTCCAACATCAACGACCTGATCAGCCGGGCCGAAAATCCCGAGAAGATGCTGAATCAGATCATTCTCGACATGCGTGACCAGCTGGCCAAGGCCAAGCGGGAAGTGGCCGCAGCCATCGCCGATGAGCGCAAGCTGCACAAGCAGCTGCAAGACGAAATTCAGCAGGCCCGCGAATGGGAGCAGCGCGCGATGCTGGCGGTGCGCGAAGATCGCGACGACCTGGCCCGCCAAGCGTTGGTTCGCCAGCAAGAGCACGCGCAGCGGGTCGCTATGCTGCAACAGACATGGCAGGCGCAGGCCACGGAAACCGAGCGGCTAAAGGGCTCGCTTCGTCAGCTCAACGAGAAGATCGATGAAGCGAAGCGCAAGCGAAATCTGCTTGTCGCCAAGCAGAAGCGGGCCCAGGCACAGCGTCGCATTCACGAAACCATGTCAGGCCTGTCCGACACGTCAGCCTTTGAAGCCTTCAATCGCATGGCCGAGAAGATCGACGAAGAGGAGCGTCGCAACCTGGCTGAGGCAGAAGTGACGCAGGCGCTGGAAGGTGACACGCTTGAGACCGAGTTTCTGCGGCTGGAATCCGGCTCCGGAGACGCCGAGGTCGATGGCCGACTTGCTGCACTGAAACAAGAGATGGGCCTGCTTGCGCCGGCCGATGCACCTACCCGCGCGCTTGCAGCGGGTGAGTCACCCGACGACGTGGCTGAGGCGCAGCCCGATGCCAACGGCTCGCAGCCTGATGCGGCGATCCAAGGCGATGGGGCTGCAGACGGTGCCTCGGCTGACCACGAGGCGATTCCTGAAGCAGAGCTGCTCGAGCAGTTCCGCGATCTCGAAAGCAAATCGGGCAACTGACGGTCCCCTGCATGTCGGTCGTATTTCTGAACGGTCGATTTGTGGCTGAAGACGAAGCCATGGTGCCGGTCAACGACCGGGGCTTTCTCTTTGCCGACGGGGTGTATGAAGTGACCCCGGCGTACAGCGGCCGCTTCTTTCTAATGGACCGCCATCGTGCGCGCTTGTTGCGGGGGCTCTGCGCCCTTCGCATCGACGCCGATGTGGCGGGGCTTGGGAGACTGCACGACGAGTTGCTGGAGCACAACGGGCTTCGTGACGCTGAGGTCAGTTACGTGTATCTGCAGATCACGCGCGGTGTCGCACCCCGCTCGCATGCCTTTCCCCGCGAGCCCGTTCCCCCCACGGTGTATGCCTTTGCCCGTCGGTTTCAACGGCCGCAGCCGGCCGAGTGGAACGCGGGCTACTCTGCGGTCAGTGTGCCGGACCGTCGCTGGTCGCGTGCCGACATCAAGACCATCGCGCTGCTCCCCAACGTTCTGGCGCAGCAGGCAGCCGCTGACGCTGGCGTGGCCGATGCCTTGTTGGTCCGTGACGGATTGGCCCTCGAGGGCGCCCACAGCAACTTCTTCGCGGTCTTCGGGCGCACGATTGTGACGCATCCGGCCAGCCAGCAGATTTTGCACGGCATCACGCGAGGCTACGTGATCGAGATGGCGCGTGAGCTTGGCTATACGGTCGACGAGCGCCCGATCCCACATGAAGATCTGGCGTTTGCCGACGAGGCGTTCTTCACCGGCACGACCACCGAGGTGCGCCCGACGGTGACGATCGACGGCCGTCCCGTTGGTACAGGACAGGTGGGCGACGTAACTCGGGCCCTGTCGTCGGAGTTTCAGCGACGGACTGCGGCACACGCGCAGTCGTAGCACTGCGGGCGTAACCTTTGCGTCCCACCCGGGTCCTATAATGAGTTGTCGCTAGAAAGGTCCCTTCCGGCTCGCGCTGACGGCCGCAGTCTCGCGTCAAGTTTTTCTGCTGGGGTCTCATGCCCAAATCCTCAGCACCGCTCACACTTTCGGTTGTCGGTCCCCCGATCATCATCCGGGGCGACGGTCAGGCGAGCGAGGTATCGCTTCGCAAGCCGATGAGCCTTTTGGTCTACGTTGCCGGTGCCGGGCGAATGGTCTCGCGCGAGCACATCGCTCATCTTTTTTGGTCCGATGCGAGACGTCAGGCCCACTCCGTGCGGCAGGCGCTCTGGCAATTACGCTCGCAGCTTGATCTCGACCTCGCCCCCAATGACTCGGCGGTGCGCGTATCCGATCAGCAGCTCGTGCTCGACATTGCCGAGCTCGGTTCCATTCAGGCGGCGAGCGATGCCCCCCGCCTTCGGCAACTGGTGCGTGGCGCGTTCTGCGAAGGCCTTGATTTCTCCTACTCTGCCGAGTTGCAGGACTGGTTCGACGACTTTCGGCATCGGGCCCTCGATCAGCTTGCCGCTGCGTCACGTCGGGTGGCAGCCGAACTGGTCTCCGAGGGGCGCGCTGACGAGGCACGTGCCCTCATTCAGCATGTTTCGGTGGCCGGCCTGTCTCAGGTGGAACTGCGGCATTCGGTGTTCAGCGGCCTTGACCTGCTGCCGGAACCCGGCGCGACGCAGGTCGGATCGACACTGCTACGTGATCGCATCGCGGCACTCGGGGATCAGACACCTCAACGCCTGATCCTCATTCAAGGGGAGACCGAGGGTGTTCGTGACGCGGTCGCCGAAGCGTGCGAACGGCGCACGGAGCCCATCAGCGTTGTCGACTTCTCGGCCGAGCTGGGAGAGAGCGAAGCCCAAGCGCTGGGCCGACTGCTCGACACGCTTGGGTCGCTGCCCGGAGGGCTTGGGCGTTCACCCCGGGTTGAGGCCCTGCGCACGGCGCTCGATGAGCCTGCGGCAGCGAAGAAGGCTCTGGAAGACCGAGGAGATGTCGGATGGATTCTGGGTGATGCCATCGACGCGGTTCGCGATGAAACGCCAACAGTCTTGCTTCTCGGCATGGCAGAACTGCAGCTGCCCTTCGTCGATCTCGTGGCCCGCGGCCTGCGTAACGGACGCATGGAAGGACTGCTCGTGGTCGTCTGGTCGCCCAGAGCGGTTGATCTTGTAGGACCGCGTGCCGGTGCCTTGGCGACGTCGGCTGAAGCTGTGAACCGTATCGATCTGCGACCGCAGCCTTTGGGCGGCCCTGTTCCGGCCGAACGGCCCGGAGGCGCCGCACCCTCACCGGCCGGTTCCCCAGAGGCGTCAGCGGGCCAAAGGTCGGGCGTACCTGCGAACCCGCGCCGACATCGGGTCAGAGCGCTGGTTGCGAGCCTTGTGGCCGTAGCGGTGATCGTGGTGGGTTGGGCCACACGTTCTGGGGTCGAAGCCGGTCCCGCGATTTTGTTGCCCGAGCACGATCTCGTCTTGTGTACCGACGTTGACGGGTCTCCGCGTCTCTATTTCAGAAGCCTGGCAGGAGGCTTTATCGAGCGTGTGTCGATCGAGGGCTTTTTCGGGTGCGGAAGCCGGGGTCTGTGGCTGCAGGGGCTCGACCGTCTGATCTTTTTGTCCGCGGTTGCTGGCCCGCCCGAGGGCGGTGACACCCGAGTGCCTCAGCCTTCAGCTGTATTTGACCTGACGGTCTTCGAGCCGGGTGCTACACTCCGCGAGGACTGGTCGTCACGGCAGCTTGTCGAAGGCGGGCTGCCGCATCTGCTTGATATGGATCATGTTCGGGCATATCAGGAGCGATGGCTCCTGGTATGGTCTCTTGATGATGCCGGGCGGTACGGTGTCGAGGTGGTTGATGCACGTGACGGTAGCGTGACTCAGGTGGCCTCAGATTTGGACATCGAGCCCGAAGCGCGCTGGCATGCCGAGCGCCCGCTCCTCTTGTGGAGCGTCGACCAAGACGGCCGAGGAGCGATCTGGGGCTCGCCTTGGCCTGATGTTGCACCTCGCCCGGTGCTCGAGAGCGACCTGCCGCTGCGTGTCAGGGGCTCTCGAGGTGACACCATACTCGTCGAGCGCGGGCGACTCGGAGACGATGAAGACGGCGGGCTTGAGATCGGCTTCATGCGCTTGTCGCAGCCAACGGCCTTTGAGCCGCTGACGGACGACGACCACAATGATCATGACGCCTCGTGGTCGTCTGATGGTCGCTTCATTTGCTGGACGTCAGAGGAGCGTGGTCACTTCGCCTCAAATGTTCGGCTGCTCGATCGTGAGAGCGGTGAGCTGTACGTGCTCGATTCCGAGAGCCGGCGAGGCTTTTGCGAGTTTGCACCTGACAATCGAGGCATGTTCTTCAGAGAGTACAGGGGCGACGCAACCGAGATTCACTACTACGAGCCGGGCATGCAGGAACCCATCGTGGTCAGTGATCTGCCGGGTCAAAACCTGCTCGTCGACTTCGTGCCGATTTTTCAGCTGTCGGGTGATGTCGTCGCTCAGCGAGCACCGTAGAGCAAGGCCTCGCGGCGAGCTTCGGCAAACGCGTCTCGCTGCGCTGACCACAACGCTGTTAGCTCGCTCAGGCTGAGGCCAGTTTCGATACCGATGCGCAGCTGATCGGTGCCGGCCAACCGATCGAAGTGGGCTTTATTCCATGCCCAAGGGTCACTATCGGTGCGAGAGCGTGCCTGTGCCCGTGTCTCGATCAGCAGGGCAACCGCGGTACGCGTTGGATCATAGCTCGAGCGATCCGTTGTCCAGAGGCGGATGGCCGGAAGCTCGATCCCCTCGAATTTGCCATCGGTGGCGGCCTTCGGGGTGATCGTCACGGCCTCGAAGCGCACACCGGGCAGGTCATAGGCCGCCAGCGCATCAATCAGCTGGTCAGGGTCGAGCCAGGGAGCGCCGATCTGCTGAAATGCCGCGGGCGTCCCTCGACCAACCGAAAGCGATGTGCCCTCGAACAGACAAAGCCCGGGATAGTGAAGAGCACTCTCCAGAGAGGGCATATTGGGGGAGGGTGGGATCCAGGGTAGCCCGGTGGCATCGAAATGCATCGTGCGCTGCCAACCCTCCACGGGAATCACGGAGAGTTCGACCTCGATCCCGAAGCGGTCCTGAAACAGACGGGCCAGTTCTCCTGGAGTCATGCCATGACGCATGGGGATGGGATAACGGCCCACAAACGTGGCAAAAGCCGGGTCGAGCACATTGCCCTGAACGGCATCGCCACCGATGGGGTTGGGGCGATCGAGCACGATGAAGCGCAGCCCTTCGTTCCCAGCTGCCTCCATGGCCAAAGCCATGGTATAGACGTAGGTGAAATATCGGGTACCGATGTCTTGCATGTCGAAAATCACCGCATCGAGACCGGCCAGATCTTCACTTGAAGGCGTGCGCTTGCCACTGCCGTAGAGCGAGACCACCGGGAGGCCGCTGATCGGGTCCGTGCCGTCGAGCACCGTCTCACCCTCACCTTGGGTGGCGCGCAGACCGTGTTCCGGGGCAAACAATCGCACAAGCTCCACCCCACTGTGATCACGCAATCGATCGATCGTCGATCGCCCGGCGGCATCGACCCCGGTCGGGTTGGTGATCAATCCGACACGCAGACCCGCGATGACATGTGCAGAGTCACGGAGCAGCACGTCGACGCCCGGCCGTACTGCCTGGGGCGCGCTCGGCGCCTGTGCCGTACAGGCGCCGGTCAGGGCCAGCGTCGCGACGAGTGCGCGTAATGCAGAGGGCAGACCGCGAGCGGGCACCTGTCGCACACGTAGGCCCCTCGGGCAAAGGTGCCGCGTACGCAGGCGAAGGGGGGTTGATTGTGGCGGGCGAGGCGTCTTCATACGTTCCGATCATGGTGAGCGCGCGGTCGTTTGTTGGGCCTGCTCAATCTCCGCTGGCGCAGCGCGGCGCGTCAACGACGCAAACCATGTTGACTCCCGGCGCGGTGACGCGCCGAACCCCTCTCAAGCAGTGATCGCTCCGGCGGTCTGAGACTTCATGCTTCCTCTTCGACGCTCAGGGCAAGACAAGCTTCGCTCGACGGTGCTCTTCTCCATGATGGGGGGTCTTTGCCTCGTCAATGCAGCCTGTGCGGCCGGGGCCTCGGGACCGGGAGCAGCGGGCGTGCCGGCGACGCCTCCCGAAGCGTCACAATCCCCCCCAGACGGGTCGGCCTCACAGGCTCAGGCATCACAGGCTCCGGCACAGCAATCCACGGCCGACGGAGCCGTGACTTCGGCCGATGACTCAAGCCGGCCGCGCTCAGACGCTCCCGGATCTCCGGAACCGTCACCGGCCGACTGGGCGGAGTCGACGCTGGCGTCGCTGACCCTGAGGCAAAAAGTCGGACAGATGCTCATGCCCTTCGTGCTTGGCGACTACGCACCTGAAGGCGCGCCCGGGCACGATCGAATCGTGCGTGACATTGAGCAGCATGAGATCGGCGGCGTCATCGTATCGGTGGGCACCCCCACCGATGTGGCCGTCAAGCTCAATGACCTGCAGCGGCACTCCCGCTTGCCCCTGCTTGTTGCGGCCGATCTGGAGACGGGGGCTGGCTTCCGGCTGACGGGTGCGGTGCACTTGCCGACCAATATCGTGCTCGGGGGCGCCACGAACTTCCCGCCGCCCATGGCCGTCGGTGCAACCGGCGAGCCCGGTTTCGCCTACGAGATGGGGCGTGTCACGGCGCTCGAAGCCCGTGCGGTCGGCATTCATGTGCCGTTTGCTCCGGTGCTCGACGTCAACAACAACCCCGACAACCCGATCATCAACACGCGCTCGTTTGGTGAAGACCCCAATCGGGTCTCCGAGCTCGGGCGCGCGTTTGTTCGCGGCATGCAGGAGCACGGAGGTCTGGCGACGGGCAAGCACTTCCCGGGGCACGGAGACACTGACACCGACTCGCACCTGGAGCTGCCCGTCATTCGCGCGAATCGGGCGCGCCTCGACAGCATTGAGCTCAAGCCGTTTCGCGCGGCGATCGAATCGGGCCTCCAGGGCATGATGACCGCACACATCGCCATGCCTGAGATCACCGGTAGCAGTGACATTCCTGCCACCTTGTCCCGCCCGGTGCTGACCGGGTTGCTGCGTGAAGATCTCGGCTTTGACGGGCTCATCTTCACCGATGCCATGGACATGCGGGCCATCGATCGGCGCTTTCCTCGAGGTGAGGCCACCGTGCGTGCCATCGAGGCGGGTGCCGACGTGATTCTCATGCCACCCAGTGTGCCCGATGCACTCGAGGCCGTCATCAACGCCGTGCAGAGCGGTCGTGTCGACGAGTCCCGCATCGATGCCTCGGTGCGGCGCATCTTGCAGGCCAAAGCAGGTTTCGGGCTGCATGAAGAGCGAGAGGTGCCTCTTGCCCGTGTGCCTCAGGTCGTCGGCATTCCCGAGCATGAGGCCTTGGCCGACGAACTGGCGCGTCGCTCCCTGACGCTGTTGCGCAACGAAGGCGATCTGTTGCCCCTGGCGGGCACGCGCACGGCCCGTGTGCTCTCGGTTTCATTGCGTCGCCCCAACGACCTGCTCGCAGGGCGCACCTTCAATGCGACGCTGCGTCGCACCTACCCGCGCCTCACCACTGCCG
>CAYVPD010000005.1:0-11369 GCA_964453545.1 uncultured Gemmatimonadaceae bacterium | reverse complement strand
TCACACGCGACGAGCCTTCGTCGGTGTACGACGCGTTGCTGCGGCAGGCGTCGAGTTCGTCGCTGGTGGTCGTGTCGCTCTATGTCTCGTGGAATTCATACAGCGATGAGCTGGCCTTGCCCGACGAGATGATCGACTTCGTGGCGGAGCTTGGCCGTCGCAGCATTCCACATGTGGTGATCTCGTTCGGCAATCCTTACCTGCTGCGCGAGATCCCTGCGGCCCGCAGTTACCTGCTCGCCTGGAGCGGTTCGGCGCCCTCTCAGCGTGCCGCTGCCAACGGGCTCTTTGGCACCTTTGCCATCACGGGGCGCACTCCCACGAGACTGCCCCCGTTTTTCGAGATCGGCGATGGCATCGTGCTGCCTGGAGCCAATGCCGCAGCGGCGCCCGCGAGCGAAGGCCCCCTCTGGACCGAGGGTGGCGATCTGATCCCCGAATCGTTTGGAGCCGATTCGCCGGACGCTGAAGTGCCAGACCCCGGAGCGCCTATTGCCGGACCCGCCGCCGACCGCTCAGCCGGGGCCAATGTTTGGGCGCCAGCCGCGGTGGCTCTCGAAGCCACGCTCTCCGAGCGCCTCGACAAGCTGATGACCGACGGGATCGCAGACGGCGCCGCGCCCGGCGCCGCGCTTGCCGTTGGCCGTCGCGGACGCCTGGTCCACTTGCAGGGGTACGGGGTGCTCGACCCGGTAGTGCAGACCCCGGTTGATGCGTCGACCGTCTACGATCTTGCCTCGTTGACCAAGGTGATCGGGACCACAACGGCCGTCATGCTGCTGGTTGATGAGGGGCGCCTGTTTCTTGACGATCGCGTGGTCGACCACCTGCCTGGCTGGGACCGGGGAGACGCGCGAAAGGGCAAGGTCACGGTCGAGCAGCTGCTTCTGCATCGCGCCGGATTTGCCCCCTTTCGCCAGTGGTTCTTCGAGATCTCCGGGCGTGAGGCCTACCGCGCCGCGCTCGACGCCGAGCCGCTTGAGACCGATCCTGGTACGGCGACGGTTTATTCTGATCTCGGTGTAATCTCGCTTGGCCTGGTCGTCGAAGCTGTTGCCGGGCGGCCCCTCGACGAGTTTCTGCGCGAGCGCGTCTTCGAACCGCTCGGTATGCAAGACACGCGCTTCAACCCGCCCTTGGAATGGCTCGAGCGCATCGCACCCACCGAGGTCGATTCCCTCTGGCGCGGCGCGCAGGCCTGGGGGCGCGTGCATGATGAAAACGCCGAGGCCATGGGCGGTGTCTCGGGACACGCCGGCCTGTTTTCAACGGCTGTCGATCTGGCGGTCTTCGCCGACCTGATGCTGCGCGAGGGTGTGGTGCCGCCGTGCACGCCCGGTGACGGCAGCGGGGTGCCTTGTGCTGCCGCGCGCCCCGACAGCGTTCGCCTGATTCGGGCTGAGACTGTGCGCCGATTCATCAAACGCTTTGACGACAGTTCATCACGTGCGCTCGGTTGGGATACCCCCGAGGGAGTTTCATCGGCAGGAGATTTCTTCAGTGCGCAGGCGTACGGGCATACGGGCTACACGGGCACGTCGCTGTGGATCGACCCGGCGCGCGACCTGTTCGTCGTGTTTCTCAGCAACCGCGTCAATCCGACGCGGGCCAACCAGCGCCATGTCCCGCTGCGCCGAACCGTTCATGATGAAGTCGCACGCGCCGTGACAGACCAGCCAATCGAGCTGCGCGGGGGCCGTTGAACACGGGCGCTTCGTTGCACCTGCTCGATCTGGGCGTATTGGTCGCCTACCTGTTGGGCGTCACGCTGTGGGGTGCATGGCTGGGTCGCGGCCGTACCTCGGGTCGTGACTACTTCTTGGGAGGTCGCGACCTGCCGTGGTGGGCCGTGCTGCTCTCGGTCGTGGCCACGGAGACGAGCACGCTGACCTTTTTGTCGATTCCCGGCGTCTCGTACATGGGGAGCCTGGTCTTTCTGCAGCTCACCCTCGGGTATTTGGTGGGGCGCATCGTCGTCGCGGCGATCTGGCTGCCCGCCTATGCCCGGGGCGAGCTTGTGACCGCTTACCAGCTGCTCGAGACGCGCTTCGGCACCCCGGTTCGGCGGCTCACGTCGGCCATCTTCATGATCACCCGGTTGCTCGGTGACTCGGTCAGGCTCTTCGCAACGGCGATTCCGCTAGCGTTGCTGACCGGTCAATCGTTCGCCACGGCGATCGTTGTCATCGGCCTGCTGACCCTCGTTTACACGTACTTTGGGGGCATTCGTGCCGTCGTTTGGGTCGATTCCGTTCAGATGGTGCTCTATCTGTTGGGGGCTGTGATCGCCGCGGTGGTGCTGGGTACGCTGATTCCTGGCGGATGGCCGGCTGCCCTCGCTGACGCGTCGGCTGCAGGCAAGCTGCAGGTGTTGGACCTGCGTTTCGACCCGTCGACACCCTACACCTTCTGGGCAGGGCTGGTGGGTGGCGCATTCCTGTCGATGGCGTCGCACGGGACCGATCAGCTTATCGTGCAGCGGCTGCTGACCTGCCGCGACCTGTCTTCGAGTCGCCGCGCGTTGGTCGGCTCCGGGTTTGCGGTGATTCTGCAGTTTCTGGTGTTTCTGCTCTTGGGCATCGGCCTGTGGAGTTGGTATGGCGGTGCCGCCTTCGAGCGCTCTGACGAGATCTTTGCGCGCTTCATCCTCGAGTCGCTTCCGGTGGGGATCACAGGTCTGCTCGTCGCTGGCGTGCTCGCTGCAGCGATGTCATCGCTGTCGTCGTCGATCAGCGCTCTGGCGTCGGCGACCGCCTACGATTTCTGGGCTCCCCTGGCGGGGCGCGCGCACACGTCCCGCGACGACGACGAGCGCATCGGCCGGGTCGGGCGTGTCTTTACGCTGCTCTGGTCGGGGCTGCTCATCGCGGGAGCGCTGGTCTTCTTGCGCCTTGGTGAAGGGGCCGCTTCAGTCGAGGTCGCCCTGGGGATTGCCTCACTGGTGTACGGAGCTCTGCTGGGCGCCTTTCTGCTGGCGGCGCGCTCCCGCGTCACCGACGGGCGCGCCGTCGCGATCGGCATGCTGACGGCGATCGCTCTGGTGACATGGCTTTGGCTCGCCCATCGCAGCGCGGTGGCGTGGCCCTGGTATGTACCGATCGGCGCCGGCGTGACCCTCGCGGTCGGGCTGGCTGGCGCGCGCAGCCCTCGCGCGGCGTGAGCCCTTGGCCCTCGTGAGCCCGATGGTTGCCGGCCTCGACGGCGGGGGCAGCCGCACCCGCCTGGTGCTGGTCGACCCGGCCGGGGCCGAGCTCACGCGCGTCGAGGGGCCCGCCACGGCACTCGACGGCACCCGCTCTGCCGAGCAGACCGCGCAGATCATCGAGGGGCTGCTGGAGCAGGCGGCCCGGGCGGCCCGCGTCGAGCTGCCGCTGGCCGGGCTCTGGTGCGGGCTGGCCGGAGCCAGCCGCACCGACCTGCGCGCCCAGCTCACGGACGGCCTCAACCGTGGGCGAAGAGCGTTGGCCATCGAGATCGGTTCTGACGCCGATGCCGCCTTCGCCCACGCATTTGCGACCCGCGACCCCGCTGCTGCCTCGCCGCACCTGCTGCCGCACCCGCCGCTGCCTCACCTGCCGCCGCCGCTCCAGGTGCTTCTGATCGCAGGGACGGGCTCGATCGTGACCACGCACTCGGCGTCTGGACAGCGCATTCGCGTCGGCGGCTGGGGCCCGCGCTTCAGTGACGAGGGCAGCGGCTTCTGGATCGGTCGCGAAGCCATCGCGCTTCTGCTGCCTCTGCTGGAGCAAGGGCTGCCGCTCCCCGCGTGGGCGGGTCACGCAGGGCCCGCAGCCCCGGCGCGCCCCCCGGCCTCGGCCACCGAGCTTGCCACGTGGGCCAATACCGCCGACCGGCGCACCATTGCAGAGCTGGCCTCGCACGTGCTGGCCGCGACCCAGACCCCAGATGTTCCCGCCGACGCTGCGGCTTCTGCCGACCCGGCCGAGCAGCTCGCCCGTCGCGCCGTCGCAGCCCTGCTCGACCTCATCGGTCGCGCCGTCCAGCTATCGGCGCCCGACTTTGCGGCACCCAATCCTGCCGACAGCAGTCCGGCTGCGCGGGTGCACCTCGCCCTCGCCGGAGGGTTGCTCGCCCCTGGACGTCCACTGCGCCGCCGGCTCGAGCACGCTCTTGCCGAGCGTGACGGCGCAGAACAAAACCGCATTCTGATCGTCCCCACCGAGATCGACGCGGCCTTGGGCGCCGCCACGTTGGCGCAGCAGCTCGTCACGCGTCAGGGTCGGCAGCCGCGCTGATGGGGTCATGATGCTCGATGGCGTCGCGCAGCCACCGCAGCGCCAGAAGCTGACTTCCGGCCCAGAGCGCCAGCCCGCCCGTCACGATCGCGCCATGCAGGGTACCGTCTGGCGCCAAAAGCCTCCCGGCAACGGCTACAGCCGGTGATGTCCAGAGCTCCCCGACCAGCCAATCGACGGCCAGCAGCGCACCGATTGTCAGCGCAAAGGGCCAGAACGTGAGCCGTTTGAGACCCCAGCGCGTAATTGCGGCGAGAGCCATGGCTCCGGCCGACGCCGCCGCCGCCCACAGCACGAGGCCCGCAAGGCCGACGGTAATCGGGTCGTGTGTGTGGCCGAGCAGCGACGGAGCGACCAGGTACAGGGCCGCCGCACCCTGAAGGGCCGCGGGCAGCGCCGCAACCCACGTGGCCATGACACGCGCCGCTCCGGCTGTGAGCGGGGCCACGGGGAGCGAAGCCACAAAGGCCAGCCCTCCGTCCACCCGGTCGCGCAGCGCGGCCAGCGGCACCACGAAGAGGTACATGATCGCCGTACTGGCGAGCCCCAGGCCGACGGTGTCGAGATTTCGGCCATCGAGGGCGGCAAAGCCCACGGTCACAACCAACGCCGCCCCGAGCGAACGCAGCATGGGTCGGGCACCTCGTCGCAGCTCGAGCCAGAACAGGGCCTCAAAGGCCGATCGAGATGGGCTCAGCATCGCCTTCATTTGCCGTGCATGCCCGACTCCACGGCGTGCACCCCCGACTCTGCGGGGTGCAGTCCCGAGTCCGAGCCCTGCAGCCGCTGCTCGATGCCCTGCAGCAGCGTCATCTCAGGCGCACCCTCGGTGATCTGATCTGCCGTGCCATCAAAGATGATGAGACCAGAGCGAAGCAGAATCAGCCGCTCGGCGATGGCGGGTACATCTTCGAGCAGGTGGGTCGAAAAGACCAACGCGCGGGTTCCGCCGCGTGGGCACCAATCCGAGAGGCACGACAAAAGCTCGGTGCGCATCACCGGGTCGATCCCCGTGGTCGGCTCGTCGAGCAAGAGCACAGGGGGGCCAATGCTGCAGGCCCACAGTCGTGCAGATGTCGTTGCAGCACGACGCCCTGGTCGCCTTCAAGGGCTGCACCGAGTCGGCGCAATTCGAAGCGCAGGCCCCATCGCAGGCCCGATCGCAGGGCCATCTCGGGGTCGTGGCTCGCTCGTGGTGCGCTGGGAGGAGGTGTGCGGCGTGGCGCGTTGCGTCGGGCATGAGGTCATCGGAGTGCTGCAGGTCTCCACCGCGGGTCGGTGGTTCGTGCTCGCATTTTCTCCGACTGTGCGGGGCGGGCCCATGACGCAATCGGCCAACCTGCCGGACGTCTGATCGTTCAGACGCCCGACAGGCCGTCGTTCAGGTGGGGCCGCTCACAAGTGCCCCTACAAAGGTCGTCGCTCAGGCCGGCAGCTGCTGCCGTAGCAAGCTTCCCACGTCTTGGGCCTCTTCGATGAGCAGCGCCAGCACGTCATCCATCGACAACAGGCCGCTCATCATGCCCTCATCATCGACGACGACCAGGCGCCGCACACCCCGGTCAGCCATGCGATGCAGAGCCCAGTCGATCGTCGTGTCTTCGTTGATGGAGTCAACCGGGCTGGTCATGACGGCACTCAGGGGAGTCGTGTCGGGATCCCGGCGTTCGCCGACAACCCGCAGCGCGATATCACGATCGGTCACGATCCCCTCGGGCCGACCGTCACTGTCCAGCACGACCAACGTGCCGACGCGTTCAACCTTCATGCGATTTGATGCGACCCGAACGCTGTCATCGGCGGCGGCCGTTTCGACGATGCGGGTGCAGATGCGTCCTACTGACATGAGTCCTCCGGGCCTCTCGGCCGACTTACTTCTGGGCAATCATGACGCGCCGGCCCTTCGATTCGGCGCGCTTGGGCAGGTGAACGGTGAGCACACCGTTTTCGAACTCCGCGCGAATGCCTTCGGGATTCACGCTGCGGGGCAGGCTGAAGCTCCGCTCGAAGCGCCCTTCGGTGCGCTCTACGAGGTGCCAGTGCCCATTCTTCTCTGTTTCTTTTTCGCTCTCCGTCTTCTTCTCGCCCGACATGGTGAGCACGTTGTCCTGAACGTCGATCTCGACGTCTTTGGCGTTCATGCCTGGGAGCTCGGCGCTCAGCACGTATTCTTCTTCAGATTCACGCAGGTTTGCGGCCGGACCCCAAAGCGCGTGTCCGTCAGGCAACACAGCAGGAAAATCACGACCAAAGAGCCGATTGATGCGTTCGGGAAGGGTCTCGAGTTCGGGAAAGGATAGCAGGCGGTTGGCCCGCGCGGGTTGGAGCAGGGTCATCAGATTCTCCAGTCACAGCGGTAGAAATGAGGTCAGCAGGGCGCGGTTGGCTGGAGGTCAGCCCGACCTCGTAACCCTGCATCGGGGAATCGCCAAGAAGTGCAAGCGATGTGCCATGCCCGGGCATGGTCCGTGCATCACAGCCCCTGCGTCTTCGGCCCACGCAGCCGACCTGTGCACATATCGCCCGAGAGCCTGTCATGACCCGTCGCGACCCCGATCTCGCAGCCGCCCACCGCACTGAGCGCGAGCAGATGGTGACCCGCCAAATTGTGGCCCGCGGCGTTGATGATCCCAACGTGCTCGACGCCCTGCGCGAGGTGCCCAGAGAAGCCTTCGTCGGCAACGAGGCCGTCGCCTTCGCCTATGACGACTGCGCCCTGCCCATCGGCGAGGAGCAGACGATCTCCCAGCCCTACGTGGTCGCGCTCATGACCGAGGCCGCGCAGGTCGGTGCCCAAGATCGCGTGCTCGAAATCGGTACAGGATCGGGATATCAGGCCGCTGTGCTGTCGCGAATCGCCGCACGTGTGTTCACGATCGAGCGGCACACTTCGTTGGCCGAGAGTGCTCGTCGGCGGTTCGAGGTGCTCGGGTATACCTCGATCGAGACCCGCATCGCAGACGGCACAATGGGTTGGCCTGAAGAGGCGCCGTTTGATGCCATTATCGTGACCGCTGGGGGGCCAGAGCGCATTCCGCAGCCACTGCTGGACCAGCTCGCCCCGGGCGGTCGACTCGTGATTCCCGTCGGCGATTCGCTCGACGAGCAGGCCCTGATCCGCATTCGACGCGCGGACGACGGCGAGACCTTCCAGCGGGAAGAGCTTGGCGCCGTGCGCTTTGTGCCGCTGATCGGAAAGCAGGCGTGGGCCGAGACCGTCACCGAGCGGCGTGTGGCGCGCCCGGCTCTCGAGCCGGCGACCCAACGCATGACTGAGGCGGCTGAGGCGTTTGACGACCCCGAAACGGCCAACGTTGAGGCGTTCCTCACGCGCGTTGGCGATGCCCGCTTGGTGCTGCTTGGCGAGGCAACCCACGGCACCTCGGAGTTCTATCGCATGCGGGCACGCCTCACCCGGGCACTGATCGAGCAGAAAGGCTTTGATTTCGTCGCGCTCGAGGCCGATTGGCCCGATGCCTCGGAGCTCGATGCCTACGTTCGCCACGCGCCGCATGCGCGCACCCATGTGAAGCCCTTTCAGCGGTTTCCGCAGTGGATGTGGGGCAACCACGAGGTGCTCGACTTCATGGGATGGCTGCGTGGCTGGAACGAGACGCTCCGAGAGCATGAACCGCATCGCATGGTGGGCGTGCACGGCCTCGACCTATATTCGCTCTACACGTCGATTGACGGGGTCGTGCGGTATCTAGATGAGGTTGATCCCGACGCCGCAGCCATCGCGCGCACCCGCTATGCGTGCCTGACCCCTTGGCAGCACGATCCCGTGTTGTACGGGCGCCGAGGGGCCGCCGCGAGTGATCCGCTGGAGGGCTGCGAGCGTGAGGTCGTTACGGTCTTGCAAGATCTGCTCGAACAGCGCGCCGCCTACAGCGCCCGCAACGGCGATCGCTTCGCTCAGGCGTGTCACAATGCCCGCGTCGTGCGCAGTGCTGAGGCCTATTACCGCGAGATGTATCGCGGCTCGGTGCACTCCTGGAATCTGCGGGACCGGCACATGTATGAGACGCTGGAGCACCTGCTCGCGGCCTACGGGCCCGAGTCGCGCGGCATCGTGTGGGCGCACAACTCACATCTGGGCGACGCCCGGGCGACCTCGATGGGAGAGCAGGGTGAGCTGAATCTGGGTCAGCTCGCGCGCGAAGCCTTCGGGCCGCTGGCCTATCTCGTTGGCTTTGGTACCGATTCGGGCACGGTCATGGCAGCGTCAGACTGGGATGGCCCGACGGAAATCCAGACCGTGCTGCCATCCCACCCGGGCAGCTATGAGCACCTCGCGCACCGCACGGGCATCGCGTCGTTCTTTCTTCCGCTGCGGGGTGAGAGCTCACTCTCGAGTTCCCTGACGGAGCGGCGCCTGCAACGGGCGATCGGCGTGGTATACCGCCCACGAAGCGAGCTCCAAAGCCACTACATACGAACAAGTCTGCCGCGGCAATTTGACGAATGGATCTGGTTCGATCAGACCGAAGCGGTGCAACGTATTGCACAGTCGGACCGAGAGCGCTGGGTCGCCGATGGCGTGCCCGAGACCTTTCCCTTCGGCCTCTGAAGGCCCGGCTCAGACGCTCACTTTGGGCGGTGTCGGGCCAGCCACCCGGTGTCGATCGCAAACGACCACGTCAGCGTCGCGAGGGCTACCGCTAGCACGCCCGCACCGAGCACGGCCGGGGTGAAGGGTGCCAGCGCGATCAACAGGGCCACGCCCTGCACAACGCAGATGACCTTGCGCCGCATCGAGGGGGGCAGCTCGCCGTTCATCCACGGCCAAACCCAGGCTGCGGCGACAAAGGCATAGCGCATCAGCCCGATCCCCAGCACCCACGCGCCCGCCTGATCGGCGCGCCAGGCAAGCACACACAGCACCATGAGCAGGGCCGCGTCAGACTCCATGTCGAAGCGGGCTCCGAAGGCGCTTTCTGTTGAGGTGCGCCGCGCAAGCCATCCGTCGAAACCATCAAGTGACAGGGCCAAGGTGCCCAACACGACAGTCCAAATGCGTGTCGCGTCGTCGATCGCTTGCGGCCAGAGCACCAGGCCCAACAGGGGCAGCGCAAGGGTCACGCGCAGCAGGGTGATGCGGTTCGCACCGCCGAGACCCCCGACTGCAATTGCGGCGGCGCGGGCGTCGTGCAGAAGTCCCTGACGGATCCCGAGGGCAACGCCGGCGTACACAGCCCCCACGAGACCGACGAGAGCGGCCGATCGTTCGAGTGAGGTGCCGACACCCCACGCGAGCAGCAGCGAGGCCGCGAAGCCGAGCAGCAGATCGAGGGTGATGCCCCGATCGGTCCGAACCCATGAAGATGGTACTGAGAACATGGCCACAGAGAACACCGCGCGCGCCTTCTGGGTCCGCGCCCCGGGCGAGGGAGAGCTGCGTGAGGCCGCGCTGCCCGCATTGGGCCGCGACGAAGTGCGGGTGCGCACCCGGTTCTCGGCCGTCAGCCGCGGCACCGAGACGCTCGTTTTCCGGGGTGAAGTGCCGGAGTCGCTCCATGCAGAGATGCGCGCGCCCTTTCAAGAGGGAGCGTTTCCGGCGCCCGTCAAATACGGCTACATCAACGTCGGCACGGTCGAGGCGGTCGGCGCCGACGCAGATCCGGCGCTGCTGGGGCGCAACGTATTTTGTCTCTACCCGCATCAAGACGCCTATCAGGTGCCGGCGAAATCGGTTCGAGTATTGCCCGATGCGCTTCCGGCAGGGCGTGCCGTGTTGGCCGCCAATCTCGAGACGGCCGTCAACGGAGTGTGGGATGCCGAGGTCTCTCTCGGGGACCGTGTGCTTGTGGTGGGCGCGGGGGTGGTCGGGCTGCTGGCGGCGTGGCTGTGCGCCCGCATGCCCGGCACCGAGGTCATCGTGGTCGATCCCAACGAGGCCCGTGCCAGCCAGGCCCAGCAACTGGGCGCGGTGTGGCACCCTGACGTATCTGCCGCCAGTGCCGGCTCAGCGAGCGCAGGCCGGCCCTTTGATGTGGCCATTCACGCGAGTGGCAATCCGGCCGGGCTGGCCGCGGCCCTGCCCGCGCTGGGCGATGAGGCCACGCTCGTCGAGCTCAGCTGGTACGGCACCCGGTCGGTACAGCTGGCCTTGGGCGAGCACTTTCACCCGAGACGCCTGCGCTTGATCAGCAGCCAAGTGGGTCAGTTGCCGCCCTCGAAGCGACCCCGGTGGAGCTACGACCGTCGCTTCGAAACCGTGGCACGGCTGCTGGAAGACGCTGCGCTCGACGCCCTGATCACCGACGGAAGCCCCTTCGAGCGCCTGCCTCAGGTCATGGCCGAGCTCGCCACGCCGGGCGCGGCACTTCACACCCTGTGCCATCGAATCACCTACCCCTGATTCTGCGACCTTTTTTTCGGTCACCTCTCTTTCTGCGGAGCCCATATGTACAAGCTCAACGTTCGCGACCACTTCATGATCGCCCACTCCTTCAAGGGCGAAGCCTTCGGTCCCGCACAGCGCTTGCACGGCGCGACCTACGTGGTTGACGCAACCTTCAAGCGCGAAGAGCTCGACGCTGACGGGCTGGTCGTCGACATCGCGCTCGCGGGTGATCAGCTAAAAGCCGTGCTCGATGCCTTGAACTACCGCAATCTCGATGACGTGCCCGAGTTCGCCGGGCAAAACACGACCACCGAATTTCTCGCCCGCGAGATTCACCGCCGGCTCGTTGAGGCGATTCATGCGGGCAAGTTGGGCGCTGCCGCCCCAGGCTGTGCCTCGCTCGAAGTGCGACTGAACGAGTCGCATGTGGCGTGGGCCAGCTATGAAGGGGCTGTGTGACGGCGTCACCCTCGACGCTTCACTTCTTTGTGCCGGGTGCGCTCGATCAGCGCACGGGCGGCTACCTCTATGATGCCCGCATGGTCCGTGGGCTGGAGGCGCTGGCATGGCCGGTGGTCGTGCATGAGCTTCCCGGACGCTGGCCCGAGCCCGAGTCCGACGACGTCGAGACATTTGATGCTCAGCTGACGGCGCTTGCACCCGGCTCGCTGGTGCTCATCGATGGCCTGGCCGGTGGCGCGCACCCCGAGCTGTTCGAGCGGCACGCGCGCCACCTGCGCATCGTGGCGTTGGTGCACCACCCGCTC
>CAYVPD010000004.1:0-23613 GCA_964453545.1 uncultured Gemmatimonadaceae bacterium | reverse complement strand
GGCGCCAGCGAGCAGCACGAGGCGGTCCGTGTGGTGCTGGATCTGTGCAAAGGTCTGGGTGACCTGCTCTTCTTGCCACTGCACCATCATCGTCAGTGCTGCATGCACGTGGGCCGGACTTGCCGCGATGTGTTGATAGCAGCGCCGCTGGGCGGGTTGCACACGCGAGCCGGTCGAGGCCAGCACCTTGTCGAGCAGTCGGGGGCTCCGGCCGATTTGGGCCCAAAAGGCGGCAAAGGCACCGGCGCGTACGAAGGGGCGGGCCAGAGCCTCGAGCCATCCCGGCATCGGCATGCGGTCAGGCGGCACGAGTGATGGGTTCACTCCGAGCACCAGCCGGGGACGCTGCGGCATCTGGACCGCGAGAAGCATGGCCAGGGCGGCGCCTGCCGAGTGGCCGATCAGAGCCACAGGGTTGGCGCAGCCGAGAAGCGCCAGCGCCTGTGCGATGTCTTCGGCCATGTGCGCCGGGGTGAGACGAGCATCGTCAGGAGCCTCGGTGAACCCGTGGCCCGGCAGGTCGACGGCCGTGACGCGCAGCCCCCCGGTGCCGTGGCGGACCAGTCGGTCGATGAGCGGGGCCCAGCAGTGGGTGCTTCCTCCGACACCATGCAGCAAGACGATGTCGGGGCCCTCGCCCTGCTGTACCGCGTGAAAGCGCAGCCGATCGGTCTGAACGAAGCGGCTCCATTGCCGGTTGGGCCAGTCGCGGCCCTCGACTTCGTAGCGCATCAGCCTGCGGCGATCAGGGCAGGGGGTTCAGGCGAGCCGAAGCCACGGTCAGTGGCCGTGCAGGCTGATGTCCCAGAGGGTGCCCTCGAGCGGGAGTACCAGAAACCAGTGCTCGGCAGCCGCGAGAGCTGCCATGGTACCGACCAAGACATATCCGACCTGACGCCAGGGCACTTCATTTTTGGCGAAGCCACGCCGAAGCAGATGCCACCCAACGATCGTGTTGATGGTCACCGAAAACGGGAACAAGAAGTTCATGGGCTGCGTGTGCATGAACGGCTGCAGGCCCGCCACGGTTTCGGGCAGAAAGTGGCTGCCCGTGTTGGTCACGCCAAAGAAGACGTTGAGCTTGGCCGACTGATGAAAGAACCAGAAGATCAAAAAGATGTAGAGCCCGAAGCGGTTCGTCGCGTCGCGCATCAGGTACAGCGCCGACAGTCCGAGGGCCAACACAAGCAACTCGTGAAAGATGCTCGACTGTACTGCGAGCGTGAACGATGTCCAGCTCGGGGGCACGGGCTCGGTCACATTGGGGTCGATGCCCACGATGTAGCCCGTGTAGAAGCTCGACTCGACGAAGGCCCACAGCAGGAGCCCGGTCGTGAAGGCCATGTAGGCGCCGCCAACCGTCTCGTTGTGCTTGTTCTTCAGCAGCCAGTAAACCGAAGCGCTCGCCATGGCCAGCGAAAAGATGAAGACGAAGGGGCGCGCCGACGGAATGAAATTGAAGAAAATCAAGATCGCCGTTGATGCCCACCAGATCGCAATTGAGGCCACAGCAGCGAGCAAGAGGCTCTTGACCGGCAGCCCCGAGGTGCCGTCAGGGCCCATCTCCGTGCTGGAGAGCCGCGGGGAGCGGCTTACGTGAGGGGCGACTTGGGTGTCGGCAAGCGAAGTCATGGCGTAGCTCCTGAAGGTACTTCGACTGAAAGAAGACGGGTAAAGAGTGCGACGGCATCGGGCCCGAAGGCTGCCAGATCGATCTGGGTGTCGGACAACGGATCGACGAGTCTGAGCTGACCGGCCGAATTCCGGTCGAGCTGATACGGGGCTGCCGGGTCAAGACGCCGAACCCGGCGGTCCTGCTCAAGCATCGGCACAAGGCCACGTACGAAGCCGCCCTGTGCCGGCTCAAACGTCACCAGCGTGGTGGCCGTCCCGGCATCGATAACGTGCAGTTGATCGTCATCACCGATCGAGAACGTGAGATGCCGAACGCCGTCTGATGGCCCTGAGACTGGTGGCATGGGGGCTGGCGCCGGGGCTGACGTGGGGGCCTGAGCCGCCACTTCGGCTGCGGCACCGGGCGGGCTGTCGGTCACTGCAGGTGCCGATTCTGTGCTACACCCCAAAGTGACAAAGCCCAGGGCCGCCAAGCGGAGCGCCCGGTCGGGCATCTGGCGCCACCCAGTGCGTCGGTCAGCGGCCGGCGGCATGGGTCCAAGACGCCGGCTGACGCGGGCTTCGGTTGTTCATGACCTCGATGCCATCGTCATCGAGCATGCGGTAGTAGGTCGGAGCTTCTTGCACGGCCGGGGGCACTTCTGCCGTTCGGGCCACATAGGCACTCCGAAGTGCCTCGGCCGCCTCGGCCGCCGGCATCACGGAGCGCAGCATGGGCGAGGGGTGGGCCAGCTGCCAAGGCCGCACATGCGGCCAGAGAAAGAGGTATCCGATGCGAGCGCCGGGGACCAGCTCGATTACCAGATCACCAGACCCGTCGGGGAACGAGCGCAGCTGGAGGCCTTGAATGCGCTCGAAGGGCACGTTGACCACTGAAGGCAGCACCACGCCCTTTTGAATGATCACGCGACGGTTGGTCACCGTGTAGCGTGTCGAGCGGCTCAGCAGGGCCGCCAGCCCCCACACGAGACCCAGCACTGCAGCGGCCAAAAGGGCGATCCAGATCAGGCGTGCGGCGAGCTCACCCACCGTTGTGTTGCTTGCTGAAACCGCAGTAAACGCAGCCAGGGCGACGAAATAGGCCGCAATCCAGCGTATGTGCAGAACCCGCAGGGCGATGCCCCGGGTGACAGGAGTGCCCTCCCAGACCAGCTTTTCGCCGGCTGGGAGGGATTCCTGGATTCCGCTTATTCGATGCCGATCCTGCATCTCAAGCCTCCTCCTCGGAGATGTTTGCACCCGCGCCTGCTCAGGCAGGCTTGGTCGTCAGAACAGCGGTTCGTTGCGTGAGGCGTCGGCGAAGCGATACCCGCCCGCAAAGAACGCAACGACCTTGTCTTCTTCGAGCAGAGTGATGCGGTCGTTGCTGCGAGGGCGCGGAATCGAGCCGAAGTGCTGGGCGTAGATCGCCTTGACGTGAACCTGCCCGTTGCTGATGCGGCAGTAGCCCATCGGCACCAGCACCGGGGCTCCCTCACCTTTCAGCTGCAGAAAGCGGATGGCAGGCTCGGCGCGGTCGACCCACAGGTCAGCAACCTCGCCGGCCACCTGACCGTCGCCGGCAACGACGCTCATGCCAATCGGATTGGCGTCGTCTTTGTCGACATGCCAGCCGCTGAGCACAGACATGGGCTGAATGCGAGGTTCGCCATGAACCGTGAGATCAGGACGGTCAGCGCGGTCTTTGGCCCATGAGGCCGCACCTACACCAGCCGTCATCGGATCATGTTCATCTGGAATGGGAGCTCCAGCATGCGTCCAGGTCGGGTTTGCCATCAGGCCTCCTCGTTGAAAATCGGGGTTGATGCAGTCTTGGGGGCCTCGTTGGCGAGGGCCGGATGCTTGGCGCGGGCTTCACGGGGAGCGGGCATCGCAGGGAAGCCCTGGACCACGACATTGGCGCGGTCGGAATCCAGCGGATAGCCGTGACGCTTGTCTTCGCGGCGCAGGTACAGAATCAGCGCGGCAAAGAACAGCCAGAACCCGTACAGCAGGACCTGAGGCAGGTCGATGTAGCCGAACTCGAAAACCATGGGTGCCTCCAGAGGTGGAACGTCAGCCCGGCAGTTCGGCCAGGCCCAAGGGCTGCCGGGATTGTCGCGCCGAAGAGCGATTCTCCCAGCGAAGCGCCAAGGGTCCGATCCCACCCATGGCGACGAAGAGGACGAGGATTTCCAAGTGGTAGACGAGCATGTAGCCCGCCGCGTCACCACCCAGTACCGCAGCCCCGGTGCCGTCCCACAGCCGGAGCGTCAGGTCTCGCAAGGCGCCACCCAGCCCGACAGCCAGGCCACCACATGAGGCATAGACTGCACCCCACGCACCGACGGCGAGCCCTCCGCCGACCGTGCTATCGAGCTGCATGGCGGCGTTGAGCGTGCCTACAGTGAAGAGGCCGCCCCCGAAGCCGATCAAGAAGGCTCCGCCGTAGAGCAGGCTGGGTTGGGAGATCGTCGGTGCGACGACCACCAGAGCAAACGCAAAGGTGCCCGAGACAAGCCCGAGACTGGCCAGCAGGAGCACAGGCAGCCCGCGGGGCAGCATGCGCGCAGCAATGCCAAAGGCCAGCAGGGCGCCCACGGCCGAGATGGCCGTCAACATCGAGGTTGCCGCGACACCCATCCCCAAGATCTGCCCGCCGTAGGGCTCAAGCAGCACGTCTTGCATGGCGAACCCGGCCGAGCCGAACCCGACCGCATACAGCAGGCGCCGTGCACCGGGCTGTGCGATGAGATTCCGCCATGCTTCGCGGAAGGGCGGGGGCGGTGTGCGATCCTGAGCCCGCTCTGGATCGATGGCTTCTTGCTTCCAGAGCGCGATCACGTTGAGCAGGAGCACCAGCAGTGCGGAGCTCTTCACAACCTGCACCAAGGCGAGGTTGCTGAACTCACGCAGCAGCACACTGTAACCGAGCCCGCCGATCAGCAGGCCGATAAGAAAGTTCACATACAGAAACGATACCACGCGCGGGCGGGCCGCTTCGGGCGCCAAGTCGGTGGCCAGGGCGAGACCCGCCGTCTGCACGGCGTGGGCTCCGACACCGACGATGACAAATGCGAGTCCGCCGCCGATCAGCCCCACGAGGCGGGCGTTGGGGCCGTATTCGGCCTGTCCGTTGAGCAGGATCAGGGCGAAGGGAATCAGCGCGAGCCCCACGAACTGCAAGAAGGTGCCGAACCAGAGGTAGGGCACGCGGCGCCATCCGAATGCCGATCGGTGGTGGTCGGACTTGTGCCCGAGCACCGCCCGGATGGGTGCCGTCAGCATGGGCACCATCAAGAACACGGCGACGAGCAGCGCCGCAATCATCATTTCGACGATCATGACGCGGTTGAGCGTGCCAGCGAGCAGCGCCAGCGTCAGACCCACCGAAATCTGGAACAGGCCGAGGCGCGCCAGCCGCCGCATGGGCAACTCGCGGGTAGCCGCGTCGGCAAAGGGCAGCCATTGAGGCCCCAGTCGACTGAGCAGCTTGGCAGGATTCAAGCTGTCACCTCCAGTCCCGGTTCGTGCGAGAAACTTCGCACCAACTGTAAAGTGAAAGCGACGCATGTATATGTCAAGAAAACTTGACGCAACAAATCAGTGCCGTATCCTAAGGCATGGATACTGTCTCTACCGTGCCGCCGGCCGTGCGCATGACGCCCATCCATCGAGGGCGAGTACAAGTGCGGATCGCCCCTGAGGCGCGCCGCAGGCTGGAGCGTGTGCTCGGCGCCGGCGAGGGGTCATCATCGGCTCTGTACGTGCGCTTTGCGCCGACACCCGAGCTCCTGGTCATTGAGCGTCCGACGAGCCTGCCGCCCGAGTTGAGTGTTTGCGACTCGTGGGGCATCTCGATCGTCTTTGCGTCGGCCGATGAAGCGCGCATTGACGGTTTGCGTATCGAGTTTGACGCGAGTGGGGCGGGGACAGCGGCGGGCGCCGGCGGAGGATTTCGCTTGGTGGCGCCCTCAGTCGACGATGCGGCGACGAGCAGCCTTCAGGTCGATTCCACCTGCATGTCGTGCAGCTCGAGCCCCGAAGATCTGGGGGAGCAGTTCCCGCTGCCCGACCTGTCGTCGGTCGGTGGAACTGGCTTGGCTGGCGCTGCGGGCTCGGCGGCAGTGTCCAAGCGCGGACCCAGTCTGCCGATCTTGTCACACGCCGCTCGCTGACGCCTGCACAGCCCGACGCCCGCGGCTGGGCGCGTCTCAGTCGAGCACGAACTCGGGGGCAGGGGCGCGCAGGTTGTAGCTCGACGACATTGCCCGGCCGTAGGCACCTGCCGTGGCAATCAGCAGCACGTCACCCTCGACCGTCTCGGGTAGCGGACGGTCGTTGCCCAGTCGGTCGCCAGTTTCGCAGATCGGCCCCACAATCTGAGCTACCCCCACGACGGGTTCGTCGAGGCGCGTGAGGTTGACGATGCGATGCCACGCTCCGTACAGGGCCGGGCGAATCAATGAGTTCATGCCAGTCGCCACACCGACGTAGCGAAGATCGGCCTTGCCTTTCACCTGGGTGACGCGAGCGAGCAGAATGCCCGCTTCGGCGACCACGAAGCGACCCGGCTCCATCCAGATCTCCAAGCGCTGATCATGGGGGAGTGCTGCGGCAAGATCGACGCCCACCCGATCGAGGTCGAGAGGCGGCTGGCCTGGCTTTTCGGGCACACCCAGACCTCCGCCGACGTTGAGCACGCGCACGTCAGGCAGTCGCTTCGCGACGTCGGCGAGCAGCGAGGCCACACGCCGCCAGTGCCCGGCCTCAAGAATGCCGCTGCCGGAGTGCGCGTGCAGGCCGATCGCGCGTGCGCCCGCCTGTTGCAGTAGTCGCGCAAGCTCTTCGATCTCGCCGATGGGAATGCCGAACTTCGCCTGGCGGCCGCCGGTCACGACCTTTTCGTGGTGCCCGGAGCCCCAACCTGGGTCGATACGCACGAGCACGTCGCGGTCGGCAAAAAGTTCGGGCCAGTGCTCAAGCGGGTGCAGGGCATCGAGGGTCACGTTGACCCCGGCCTGCAGGGCCGCGGCGTATTCGCGTCGCGGCGCAAAATTCGGGGTGAAGAGTAGGCGCTCGGGTGCCAGGTCAGGGAAGAGCCCGAACACATGGTCGAGCTCACCCGATGATACGCACTCAAAGCCGAAGCCGGCTTCTTCAACCGCTCGCAGAATCGCGGGATGCGCGTTGGCCTTCATCGCGTAGAAGAAACGATCGACGCCTCCAACTCGACGCAGGGCATCGAGGCGAGCGCGAAGGGTCACCAGATCGTAGACGTAGGCTGCCTCATGCTGCTCGCCCACAGCCAGCAGTTCGCCGCGCCGCGTGCGCCACCATGGAGCCACGCCTGCCGTCTCGTGGGTACTGCGGCCCTGGTCGAGCTCTTCTTGGCTCGGCCCGAGCACGTGGTCGTCGTCGATACCGCCGATCAGTTCGGCATGCAGCGTGCGCACCAGCCGCTCGGCTTGGTCATGATCGACGACGACCGTGAGGTTCAGGTCGCTCGCGGCCTGACTCACCATGTGAATGCGGTGCTCTTCAAACGCTTCGAGCGCCGGGCCCAAACGGTGCAGCATACCGCGAATGCGATTACCAACCAGCGACACCGCGGCACAGGGTCGAATCACTTCAACACGGCAGAACGCAGAGAGCTCGCCGATCACGCGCTCCAACAGCGTCTCGTCCAGCAGATTGGCCGAGGCGTCGAGCGATAGCGTGATGTTGCTCTCCGACGTTGACACGAGATCGAGCGAAAGGCCGGCTTTGGCCAGCACCTGCGTGGCCTGAGCGAAGAAGCCGACTTCTTGCCACATGCCGAGGGTCTCGAGCGAGAGCAGCACAACGTTGGACTTGGCCGAGATCGCCTTGACCTGTGCCGGCCCATCGTCGGTGAACGGACCAATGACCGTGCCGGGCAGCGACGGATCGACCGTGCTGCGCATGTGAATCTCGATACCGTGCTCGCGAACTGCGGGAATGCAGCGCGGGTGCAGCACCTGGCTGCCCGTTGTCGCGATCTCTTGAGCCTCACGGTAGTCGAGTCGGCGCAGCAACCGGGTCTGGGGCACACGCCTCGGATCGGCGGTAAACATGCCGGGCACATCAGACCAGATCTCGAGCCGGGCGGCACCCAACTGGGCGGCGAAGTACGCGGCGGCCGTGTCAGAGCCTCCTCGGCCGAGCACCACGGTGTCGCCCTGGGCATTGCGCGCCGTGAAGCCTTGCGTCAGCGCGACTCCGTCGATGGCATCGAGTCGCGCTCGGAGTTGCGGAGCTGGCTGCGACGAGCACTCGGCCGAGAGCCACGACCCCGGCCCGGGGCGAGCGGGCTCGACACTGGTCAGCAGGTCACGCGCGTCGAGCCATTGAACGTGAAGGCCTTCACCTTGCAGCCAGTGCGCACCCAGCCGGGTCGCCATGCGCTCACCAAAGGCCAGCACCTCGGCTCGCACGCGCGGCGTGGCATCGCCAAGCAGCGCTATGCCTGCAAGTCTGCGCTCCAGTTCGCGGCGATCGTCGGCGAGAATCGTCGCGGCATCGATGCTCAGATCGGCGGCGAGTGCGTCATGCCGCTCGTTGATGCGCTCCAGCAGATCTTCATGGCTCCCCTGCAGCGCAGCCGTCATGGCCTGCTCGAGCAGGTCGGTGACACCCGCCAGCGCGGAATGCACGATGAGCAGTTGCTCGCCGTGCTTCAGCGTGTCGGCCACAATGGCCCGAATGGACTGCCAGCGCTCCGCAGAAGAAACGCTGCTGCCGCCAAACTTGGCGACAATGAGGGGTCGGGCCGGGTTCACCTAGTAGGCGGGCTCCAGTCTGAAATCTGCCGGGGGCGTGTTCGGCTTGACCGGCAGCAGATACAACTGCGCGAAGGTCAATCCGTTGGAAACAGCGAGAAAACCTCGCTTGATGTGCGCGAACAATCCAGTTCCCGCGTCTTCCATCGCCTTGGTGTTGCGGTACATGCGATCCATGAGCGGCAAGAAGCGCGGATGGTCGAGGTCGATCGTGAGCGGAAAGACCTGCTTGCTGATCTCGCTCGTTTTGCGAAAGACCTCCATGTCGTATTCGGTCACGTTGAAGCCGAGCGCCTCATAGAAGCCCGCGCGCAGATGGTCGCGAATGTACATGGTGGCGAACACAGCCAGCAGAAAGAAGCGAATCCAGTAGCGATTACGCCCCGTGATCAGCTCGGGATTGGCGTGCATCAGGCAGGCGAAGGCCTCACCGTGCCGGAACTCGTCGTTGCACCATTCCTTGAACCACTTGAAGATCGGGTGGATCGTCTTGTCGGGTTGCGCTTCGAGCCCGCGAAAGATGGTGATGTAGCGGGCGTAGCCGATCTTTTCGCTCAGGTAGGTGGCGTAGAAGATGTATTTCGGTTTGAAGAAGGTGTACTGCTTCTCGCGCGTCACAAATGACAGGTCGACGCCCATGTTGAGGTCGCGCAGCGACGAGTTGATGAACCCGGCGTGGCGGCCTTCGTCTCGGCTCATGTAGCCGAAGAGATCTTTCATGTCTTGGTTGTGAACGCGCTTCTTGATCTCGGCGTACAGCAGACAGCCGCTGAATTCGGCCGTGATCGACGAGACCAGAAAGTCCACGAACTGATCGCGCACGGGCATGTCGGACCAGTCGCCGTCGAATTCTTCATTGCGCTTGAAGTGGCCCCGATTGGGGTCAGACTCGAACTCGGACATGAGCTCGTCCCATTGGTCGCGGATCGAGTCGACACTGAGCCGATTCATCTCGGCAAAGTCGGTCGTATAGAATCGCGGGCTGAGCGCAGCGGTTTCCTGCGCCATGCGGGTGGACTCGTTGATGACCGGTGCGGAGGTGGTAGCTTCGTACATGCGGAGGTTCTCCCTCGGATTGATGCGGATTACTCGAAACCGACTTCGAAGAGTTCTTTGAATTCGAAGCCGCCGGTGAGACGGGTCCAAAAGCGGCGCGGCCAGCTGGCCCGGTAGACGACGGCCTGCGAGCGGAAGTTGGCGCGGTGGTCGAGCGGCACATTGGAAAAGTCGGCTTCGACTGGCTCCATGCGCACGCCGTCACCCGGCTCGGGCGCGAAGCCTTCGAGCTCGAGCAAGGCGTGCAGGTGCTCATGCGACGATTCGAGATCCAGAGTGCAAGGCACCCGGGCGCTGCTGCGAGAGAAGAACCACGCGACGAGCGCAAGCCCGATCGCGATGGCGACAAGCCAGAAGGTAAGACTCATGGACGATCCTCCATGGGTGGTCTCTTGTGTGGGTCAGGGGTGGGTCAGGGTGCGCGGGACTCCCGGCCGCGGGTCGGAAGAAGTTCAAGGGCGCGGGAGATGTAGAAACCCGAGTGCTGGATGTGCGTGCGAGCGACATGCCAGGGCGCTAGCGACGGGTGTGACGACATGGCCGCTCGAAAGGCGTCATCGCGCACGGGAACGATCGGGGGCGCCTTGTCTGAGGCCGGGAACAGGCGGCCCACGGTGTGCATCACCGCGAGCAGCGGCGTCCACGGGGCCACGGTCAAAAGCAGGCCCTTGGGCGCGGCCGTGCTCAGGGCCTCGATCGCCTCGATGGTCTCGGCGAGTTCGTAGTGAATGAAGCAATCCATCACCACAGCGTAGGAAAAGCTGCCGCTTCGAGCCACTTCGAACAGGTCGCCCGCAATGAAATGCGGCCGTGGGGCGTTGGGATGCTCCATCTGCCAGATGTCGGCGCGGGTTTCGGCTTCGCGAATCAGCTCGGTTGACAGGTCGACGCCCGTCACATCCGCGCCGCGCGCGGCGAGCTCCAGCGAGAGCACGCCAGGCCCGCAGCCGGCATCGAGCACGTGCACTCCCGCGAGGTCGGCTGGAAGCCACGAGATCAGGGTGTCACGCATCGCCTTTCGTCCGGCACGCACGGTGGCACGAATGCCCGAAACAGGGGCATCAGACGTGAGTGTCGTCCAACGCTGCGCACCCTGGTCGAAGTGCGCACCGACGCGTGCTCGTCGAGCCTGCCAGTCGGCCGACGGCGCGCTGTACGAGGGGGAGGCCGTCGGGTTCAATCGAAGCCAAGCAGGTTGAAGATGCGATCATCAGACAGCGGGTCAGGCATGAGCCCGTCGACGCCGTTAGCCATGGTGCGGGCCAGATCCATGTAGGTCTCACGAACGGCGAGCACTTCGTCGCTCTCTTCCATCTCGAAGAGCGTGCACTTCTTCAGGCGAGAGCGGCGCACCGCATCGAGATCGGGAATCCGGGCCATGGTGCGCAGCCCGACCGCGTCGTTGAACTTGTCGATCTGGTCGGTCGAAGTGGAGCGATTGGCGACGATGCCGCCCAAGCGCACCTTGTATTGCTGCCCCTTGGCCTGAATCGCGGCCACAATGCGGTTCATGGCGAAGATCGAGTCAAAGTCGTTGGCCGTGACGATGAGCGCCCGGTCGGCGTGCTGAAGCGGGGCCGCGAAGCCTCCGCAGACCACGTCGCCGAGCACGTCGAAGACCACGACATCGGTATCGTCGAGCAGATGGTGCTGCTTGAGCAACTTCACGGTCTGGCCGACCACGTAGCCGCCGCAGCCGGTGCCGGCGGGCGGGCCTCCGGTTTCGACACACATGACGCCGGCGAAGCCCTCGAAGACGAAATCTTCAGGGCGAAGTTCTTCGGCATGAAAATCGACTTCAGCCAGCGTGTCGATGACCGTCGGAATCATGGTCTTGGTCAGCGTGAAGGTGCTGTCGTGTTTCGGGTCACACCCGACCTGCAGCACCCGCTTGCCCTGAAGAGCAAGCGCGGCCGAGAGATTTGACGACGTGGTCGACTTGCCAATGCCACCCTTGCCGTAGATCGCCAGCACGCGGGCGCCATCGATGTGCTCGGTCGGGTCCATGTGCACTTGTACGGAGCCTTCTCCATCGCCCGTCGTGGCATCGCCAGCGAGCGGGAGGGTCTGATTTACCTTGATCATTAGGCAGCTGCCTCCGGGTCAATGCCTTCGAGTCGATCTTCGAGTTCGTCGGCTGCGTCTTGCAGGGCAGCCAGGGTGTCAGGGTCGGGGCTCCAGAAGCCCCGGTCACACGCCTCGACGAGACGCCCGGCCATGCGGGCTGCCGCGTCGGGGTTCAGCGCAGCGAGTCGCCGGCGCATCTCTTCATCGAGCACGAAGGTTTCGCCGATGCCCTGGTAGACCCACGGGGCCACGGCGTCAGCCGTTGCTGACCAGCCCAAGGTGGTGGTCACGCGGGCTTCGAGTTCTCGCACGCCCTGATATCCGTGCGAGAGCATGGCTTCGTACCAGCGCGGATTCAGCGTTCGCGTGCGGGCCTCGAGCGAGACCTGCTCGGCCAGGGAGCGCACCACGCCGGCACCTCGTGTTTCGTCGCCGATGAATGCGCCCACAGCACGACCCGACTCTCTGGAGGCCGCCTTGGCGAGGCCGCCGAGCGCATCGACGTACTGGTCGACATCGCTGACCCCGAGCTCGACCGAATCGAGGTTCTGATAGGCCGCCTCGACGGTCGACAGGGCGGCCCGCATCAGCCCATGGGCTGCAAACGGGCGGCCGTCGCGGCCGTAGGCGTAGCCTTTGCGGGCCACAAACACGTCGGCGAGCTCGTCGGTGCCCTGCCAAGCCCCGCCCTCGATCGTGAGGTTGACGTTGGCACCGTAGGCTCCGTCGGCATTGCTGAAGACCCGGGCCGCCGCTTCTTCGAGCGAACATGACATCGCCTGCATCTGCTCCAAGGCGTGGGCGCGGACCGGGTTGAGATCTGCGGGCTCATCGGCCGAGGCGGCCTGAAATGCGGCGTCGGCGAGCAGGCGGGTCTGCAACGGCATCAGATCGCGAAATACGCCTGACGCGGTAACGACAACATCGACCCGCGGGCGCCCGAGTTCTTCGAGCGAGAGCAGGCGGGCTCCCGAGAGGCGGCCGTAGCTGTCGAATTGCGGTTCGGCGCCGAGCAGGGCGAGCGCTTGGGCGAGCGGGGCCCCGTCGCGCTTCATGTTGTCGGTGCCCCACAGGGCCAAGCCAATCGACACGGGCCAGTGCCCAAGCTCGTCGTGCAATCGCTGCACCAAGCGGTCTGCCTGGGCGCGCCCCTCGATCATGGCAGCCGGGGTGGGCACCCGCCACGGGTCAAAGCCGTACGTGTTGCGCCCTGTCGGCAGCACGGCCGGATTGCGAATTACGTCGCCACCCGGGGCCGGTGCGATGTAGCCGGCATCAAGCGCCTGGACCACTGCGTCAAGTTCGGGATTGCCCTCGAGGCGCTGATCAAGATCAAGCAGGGCGGCGGCCAGCTCGCGAGCTGCCGACCCATCGAGGCCCTCAGCGGCGAGATGTTTTGCCGCTGCCGCGGAATCACGCTGCAAAATGGCCTGCACGGTCGCTTCCAGCCGTTCGCGGGCGGGCATCCGTGAGGTGCTCGCCAGCTCGATGAACGGAGCCAAGTCTCGATCGGGGAAGCCGGCTTCGGCGGCCGCCGCCATGATCTCTGCGCGGCTGCCCGTATCCATGATGCGACCCAGCTGATGCAGCCCGGTCGGGATCAGGGCGTACTCGAGTTCCAGCAGCTGCTCGCGCAGACGCGCGACCTCTCGGGAGGGGTCGTCGCCGGCCTCAGCCCCCTTGAGCTCGAGCAATCCGGCGCGTGTGCGAATGGTCTCGAGCACAGCCTCGTCAGGAGAGCGGCTCCAACGGTCGAGGTCTTCTTTGAGTTCCAGAAGATCTCGGTAGAGGCCGGCGCGGGCGAGGGTCGGCGTCAGGTAGCTCACGAGCGTGGCGTTGCCACGACGCTTGGCCAGCGTGCCCTCCGAGGGATTGTTGGCCGCATAGAGGTAGACGTTGGGCGTGTCACCAAGCAGCCGATCGGGCCAGCACTCGGGCCCTAGTCCAACCTGCTTACCGGGGAGAAACTCGGTCG
The DNA here is from genome assembly GCA_964453545.1 of uncultured Gemmatimonadaceae bacterium. Taxonomy (GTDB): domain Bacteria; phylum Gemmatimonadota; class Gemmatimonadetes; order Longimicrobiales; family Gaopeijiaceae; genus Gaopeijia. Next base: position 10,101 of record CAYVPD010000004.1, on the reverse strand, counting down.
CCCCGTGTGTGCCAAAATGCACGAAGGCGTGCGCTCCGAAATCCTCACGAATCCAACGGTAGAAGGCGCTGAAGGCATGGGTCGGCGCGAAGCCCTTCTCGAAGAGCAAGCGCATCGGGTCGCCTTCGTAGCCAGCCCCAGGCTGGAGCCCGATGAAGACGTTGCCGAACTGAGCGCCCAACACGAGCACGTTGGCCCCGTCGCTCAGCTGGCGACCGGGCGCGGGCCCCCACGCATTTTCGATCTCTTCGAGCCACGGCTCGCGTGCGACATGGTCATCGGCCCGGATGCGAGCATGGACACGTGCCTGCGTGCCGGTGCGACGGGCGAGGTCGCCGACGAGTGTCTCACGCAGAGCGTCGGGCGAGCTCGGCAGGTCAACGTTGTAGCCCTCGTCGGAGAGTCGCTTGAGCACGGACCACAGCGACGGGAAGACATCAAGGTATGCGGCGGTGCCTGCGTTGCCGGCATTGGGTGGGAAATTGAAGAGCACCACGCCGACCTTGCGGTCGGCCTTGGGCGTGTGCCGCAGCCGGATCCAGGCAGCGATACGCTCAGCCAGATGCTCGATGCGCTCCGGGAGGGGGGTCGCGTCGGGCGTGTCAGAGGTCGCGCTGCCACCACGGCCTCCGAAGACCGTCGGATTGATGGCGCCGTCGAGCTCGGGCATGGCCACCATGAGTGCGGTCTCGATCGGGGTCAGCCCACGCGGATCGGCTTGCCACGAGTCGAGTGTCTGAAACTCCAGCGGCTGGGCTACGACGAAGGGCACATCGAGATCACCCAGCACCTGACGTGCGGCCTCAGCATCGTGCCACGCCGGGCCTCCCACGAGAGAGAACCCACTGAGCGACAGCAGGGCGTCGATCGCGGGGGTGCCGTCGGCATTGCGGAACCAGCGTTCGACGACGGGGCGGGCATCGAGACCGGCCGAAAACGCGGCTCTGACGCGCAGACCTCGTGCCTCAAGGGCGCGAATCACCGCATCGTAATGCGCCGTGTTGCCCGCAAGTACATAGGAGCGCATCACGATCACCCCGACGGTCGGGCCCTTTGGGGCGGCCGAATGGGGCAGGGACTTGGTGTCTTCTACGATGCCCGGGGCTGGCAGGTCAGGGTGGTAGAGGCCGGTTTCCGGGTACTCCTCGAGCTCAGGCATGGCGCCGGCTTCGAGGCCGGTGAAGCGCGGGCCTGCGTACCGCAGGGCCACCGTGCGCATGAGCTCGATCAGGTTGCTCTCCGACCCGCTGAGCCAGGCTTGGAGCGCCATGAGGTAGACGCGCACGTCTTGGGCGGAGCCCGGAATGAAGCGCAGGAATCCTCGGGCACGCTTGAGGCTGCGCAGCTGCTTCTCGCCAGAGTCGCCGCTACCGCGTCCGCCACGCAGGCGCTGCATCAGGCTTGCCGGAGACCAGCGCCCCTGCTTTTCGCCGGGCTTGAAGCGCCCCATGCGGGTCAGCGCGGCGAGGTCGCCGTGGCACATGAGACAGACACGGGCGTCGTGATGCGCGTCGTTGCGTTCGAGCAGCGGCTTCACGCGATCAACCTGCTCTTGCAAGAAGAGCTGGGTGACGAGCACCAGCGGGCTTTCGGCGAGGTCGCGCTCCAGTCGCTCTGTCTCGCCGGGCTGATCGCAGTCGGCCGCGACATGCACACGCAGGTCGAGGTCGAGCCCCTCGGCCGCCAGCTGCTTGCGAGCGCGGCGCAGCGCTCCAACCAGATGGTTGTCGAGGGTGACGACGCAAAACGGGACGGCCATGCTCAGCGCCTCCCGAAGTGGGCTTTGGCTTCGTAGAGCACGTCGACCGTGACGGTGGCGAGTCCCTGCTCACCAGCGAAGGATTCCGTATTGCGGCGCGCTTTTTTGCGCACGAAGAACGGAATGCGCTGGAGTTCGGCCTCGGCCTCGGCGGTCCAGACCACGTCTCCGGCCGGCTGCGAGACCGGCTGCGACACTGGCTGAGAGACCAGTGTCGGGTCGGCGGTCGTGTCTGGCTCAGCCACGACCTCTGGAGTGATGCTCGAGGGCGTCGCCGTCGCGTGGTCGCGCGGTGCATGGGCCGACAGATGCGACGGGGTCGCTCCGTTGGCGAACTCGAAGTCGTCTTGAAACAGCCCAAGAAGGTGCTCTTCGAGGCCCATGACCAGCGGGTGCACCAGCGTGTCGAACAACACGTTGGCACCCTCGGGCCCCATGACCGGCGAATAGCGCGCCGGGAAGTCTTGCACGTGCACTGGGGCAGAGATCACGGCGCAGAAGATGCCCAAGCGCTTGGCGATGTGGCGCTCCATCTGCGTGCCGAGCACGAGCTCGGGTGCTGCCGCCTCGATGGCTTCTTCGACCTCGAGGTGGTCGTCGCTGATCAGGGCTTCGAGGCCCAATTCTTTGGCAGCTTTGCGCACGTCACGTGCAAATTCGCGAGCATAGGTGCCAAGCCCCACGACCTCGAATCCCATTTCTTCTCGCGCGACCCGCGCCATGGCCACAGCATGGGTGGCATCGCCGAAGATGAAAACGCGCTTGCCGGTCAGATACGTGGAGTCGACCGAGCGGGAATACCAAGGCAGACGCGATTCGACCGCCTTGAGGCCGGGTTCGGGTGAGACGCCGGCGAGTGCCGCGACCTCGTGCACGAAGTCGCGTGTTGCGCCGACCCCGATCGGCACCACTCGGGTGCGAGGCTGTCGGAATGTGCGCTCGAGCCAAGTGGCGGCCGTATCGGCGGTCTCCGGGTAGAGCACGACGTTGAAATCGGCTTCACCAAGGCGCGCCAGGTCGGCTGCAGAGGCCCCCATCGGTGCGACCACCGAGACCTCGATGCCCATGTCGGAGAGCAGCCGGGTGATCTCGGTGATGTTGTCGCGATGGCGAAAGCCCAACGCGGTCGGGCCCAACAGGTTGCAGCGTGGCCGGCCCTCGGAGCGTGGTGCACGCTCGGTGCCCGGCTCGGGGGCTGACGGACCGGCAAGGGCGCGGACCAGCTGATAAAACGTTTCGGCCGCCCCCCAGTTCTCTTTGCGCTGATACGACGGCAGCTCAAGCGGAATCACGGGGACGGGCAGCTGCAGATTTTCAGCCAAGCCTCCGGGATTGTCCTGGATCAGCTCCGCCGTGCACGATTCGCCGACGAGCAGCGCGGCCGGCTTGAAGCGCTCGTAGGCATCAGACAGGGCCTTGATGACCAGCTTCGAGGTGTCGCCGCCGAGGTCGCGTGCTTGGAAGGTCGTGTAGGTAACCGGCGGACGGTGGTCACGACGCTCGATCATGGTGAAGAGCAGATCGGCGTAGGTGTCGCCCTGCGGTGCGTGCAAGACATAGTGCACATCGGTCAGACCAGTGGCGACGCGCATGGCCCCGACGTGGGGAGGGCCTTCATAGGTCCAGACGGTCAGTCTCATCAGACCTCCAGCCGCTGCATGCGGTCGAGAGGGCGATGGAACAGCTCGGCAAGATCGCCCGCTTGCTCATAGCCCTGCACCGGCGAGAAGACCAGCTCGATCGCCCACTTGGTGCGCAGACCCTCGGCCTCAAGCGGGTTGGCGAGCCCGAGTCCGCAGACGGTCAGATCTGGGGATGCCGCGCGGCAGCGGTCGAGCTGCAGATCGACATCTTGCCCCTCGGATACACGGACATCTTCGGGAATCAGTGCGAGTTCAGCCGCGTGATACATGCCGTCGAGGTGCGGCGTGCCGACTTCGACGAGGTCCATGCCCATTTCCCGGTTGAGAAAACGGGCCACGGACAGCTCGATCTGCGAGTCGGGAAAGAGAAAGATGCTCTTGCCTTCGAGCCCTGGCCGATACCGCTCGAGCGCGACCCGAGCCCGTTCCCGGGCTGGGGCCACGACTTGCTCGAACCGTTCGGGCGCTACGCCCCACGCCTCGGCTGCGGCGCGAAGCCACTGCGTCGTACCTTCGGCGCCGAGCGGGAAGGGGGCCGGGAGTACCGTGGCGCCTCGTTTCTCGAGCGCACGGGCCGTTTCGTTGACCCACGGATGGGCCAGCAAAAGACGCGTGCGAGGGCCGACGGCCGGCAGATGACGCGACGTGCGGCCAGGCAGAAAGTGGACGGGCCCGACGCCCATCTCGTCAAAGAGTCGACGAAACTGCTCTTCGATCACATCGGCGAGCGTGCCGACGACGATCAGCTCTTCAGCCGAGTCGTCTGACGCATCAGGCAGCCGTGGCACCATGGCCTTGAGGCAGGCGTCTTCTCCTTCGGTAAACGTGGTCTCGATACCGGAGCCCGAGTAGTGCAGAAAGCGCACGTCGGGGGCAAAACGCTGTTCAAGGCGCTCGGCGGCGGTCGCGAGATCGAGTTTGATGACCTCAGAGGGGCACGAGCCCACAAGAAAGACCGTGCGCAGCTCAGGGCGCCGCGCCAGCAAACGCGAGACAACGCCATCGAGCTCTTGATCTAGCACGGCCATGCCGGCCAGGTCTTTTTCTTCGATGACGGCCGTGCCAAAACGGGGCTCAGCAAAGATCATGACGCCGGCGGCTGATTGCATGAGATGCGCGCAAGTGCGTGAGCCCACAATCAAGAAAAACGCGTCTTGCAGCTTGCGGTGCAGCCAGATGATGCCGGTGAGCCCGCAGAAGACTTCGCGCTGCCCGCGCTCCTTGAGCACGGGGCGATCGCAGCCTGCAGTGGTTGCCATGGGGAGGGTAGCACTCATGACACGACCTCGGCGCCTTGGCGAGCTTGCCGCAGCTTCAGCAAAAACTGGATCGCGTTGACCGTATAGATCGCGTAGGCGGCCAGGGCGACGATCAAGCGTGCCTCGAGAGAGAAAGCCCCGGTCAGGAGCATCACCAAATACGTGGTGTGCAGCGCAATGACGCCCATGCTCACCACGTCTTCCCAGAAAAAGGCCTTGGCAAAGAGGTACTTGCCGAAGACGTCTTTCTCCCAGAGCGAGCCCGTGATCATGATCGCGTACAGCAGCGCTGTCTTGACGAGTACCGAAATGTCGGCGACGGCCGCGCCCGTACCGTAGACGAGGGATCGCACGACAAGCACGGTGGAGGCGATCATCACGACAAACTGGAGCGGTGCGAGAATGCCCTGCACCAGCGTCCACCGGGAGGCGTCGCGCCGTGCGCGTTGCTCGGGCGTGTACAGTGCGGGGCCAGCGTGACGAGACGCTTGAGGCTGCACCGAACCGCTCGGAGAGGTGAGGGTCGGATGGTTCATGGTGCTCCTGATCTGGGGGAGAGCCCTGGCGCCTGCAGGTCGCCGTGGCAGGGTTCTCCTCTCCAAGGCAAGATGCCCCGCAGGAGACGCGTGTGTCAAGCGTACTTGACGTCATAGATAGGTGACATTAATTAAAGACAACGCCATACCTGTTTTCAATCAGGTTGCGCAGGTACCGGTGGAGCCGCTGCTCTCGAGTCGTTCGGGTCCGAGCACCACCACACTCTTGCACGGGAGGGTCCGTGCTTGAAAACACGACGGGTGCGGTTGCGGCCGACTCGTCAGGCCGGACTCCCAGCCGATCCGGCGCTGATCGCGCGACGTTTCGCACGCTCTTGAGACGTACCGTTGAAGGAGAGGTCTTGCCTCGAGTTCTGGCGCAGTTGCGAGCCCAACCGCAGAACGGGGATGCGTGTCAGGAGACCCTGCCTCGCCTGTCGGCGGCTGCCCTTCAGCATGTGATGTCTCTGCTGGCATCACCCGATGATGGCGCCTTGCTCAAGCATCTCACAGACCTGCTCGACTGTGGCTATCTGCCCGAGCAATTGTTCGACGAGCTGATCGCGCCGGCCGCACGCCGCATGGGGACACTCTGGGAGACCGACGAATGCAACTTCGTTGAAGTGACCCTCGTTTGTGCTCGGCTGCAGCGCATGGCGGGCACGCTCGGACGCATGACCGAGGCTTCGGCGTCACAGACGTTCCGGGGGCGTGTGCTCGTTTGCGGATTAGCTTCGGATCAGCACACGCTCGGGGGCATCGTCATTGGCGAGATGTTGACCCGAGACGGCTGGCTTGTCACCCTAGCGGCGCCGTTTGCCGGAGCGAAGCCAGCACGATCGTATGATCTCGCATGCTTCTCGCTGGCTTCAGCTGACCAGGTCACCGCTGCGAAGCGTGCGATTGTTGGTCTGCGGCGGCGGCAGGACAGGGAGCTGCGGGTGATTGTCGGAGGCAATGCAGTGCTGCGCTATCCTGATCTCGTTGCGGAGATTGGGGGCGATGGTTGGGCCGAAGACGCAGAAGGTGCCGTGGAATTGGCACGCACCTTTGCCCGACACGATGAAGGCCGGTATTCGGAGAGCATGGATGGCTGAGTCATCTCTTGAGCGACAGGTGCGTAGCGCCCTCGACGATGTCGGTCGGGGTGATCTGGAACATCTGCTGCAAGCTGCGGCCGATGTGACGTTGCTCATCGACGGCGAAGGCCACATCTACGAGACCATTCTTGGATCGGCTCTGGACCGTGATGCTCTGGCATCTTGGGAGGGCCGAAACTGGCACGACATAGTCTCGAGCGAGACGCGCCCAAAGGTGCGAGCACTACTGGATGAGGCCGTTGCCAACGGCGTTTCGCGCTTTCGGCAGTTGAACCATCCTCTGCCTGACGGCGAGGAACTGCCCATTGGCTATACCGTGGTGCGGGTGGGTGACGGCGATCGGCTGCTGGGTGTCGGCAAGAACCTGAAGGCGCTTGCTGATCTGCAGCAGCAGCTCGTCGAGGCTCAACAGGCCATGGAGAGCGAGTATTGGCACGTACGTCAGGCCGAGGCTCGCTACCGACTGCTTTTTCAGCAGTCTCACGAGCCCGTCTTCATCGTCGATGCCGAGCAGGTGCGCATCAGCGACGCCAACAACGCGGCGGCTGCACTCGTGGGTGCGACCTCGGGCCGGTTGTCGGGTCGGCCATTCCCGCCACCCTCGTTCCAGCTGGGCACCGCACAAGATCCGGTCGAACTCCGAACACTGATTGATCAGCTCGCCCGCGGCAGCGCTTCGGCACTTCAGGTGCCAGTACGGATTGGTGAGGCCGAAGTGCCCTGGTCGTTGCACCTGTCCTTGGCCCGATTCGACGATGAGCGCGTGTTGCTGTGCCGCCTTGCGCGAGAGCGCGCGGTGGAATCCGCGGCCGGGTCAGGTGTTGATGTGCTGCACCTGCTCGACGGTGCGCCCGACGGCTTTGTGATTGCAGACCTTGACGGCAATGTGCTTCTGGCCAATCAGGCGTTCTTGCGCATGGCTCAGGCTTCGGGTGCCGAGGCAGTGGAAGGCCGCAGTCTGGGACTGTGGCTTGGGCGGCCAGGAGCGGATCTCACCGTTCTGCTGACGAATCTGCGCCGCAACGGGCAGATGCGCTTCTTCGCCACGACGATTCAGGGCGAACATGGTCTTTCGACCGAGGTCGAGTTGTCGGCAGTGGCCGTTCGTGAGGCTGAGGTGCCCTGCATGGGGCTGGTGATTCGTGACGTGAGCTCTCGCCTCGGCTCGCCACGTGGTGGCATTCGCGATCTGAATCATGCGGTCGAAGATCTGACGAGCCAGGTTGGTCGCGTATCGCTCAAACAGCTGGTCGAAGACACGGTGGCACTCGTGGAGCTGCATTTCATCGATGCGGCTCTGCAGCTGACCGGGGACAACCGAACGGCAGCCGCAGAGCTGCTCGGGCTTTCACGACAGAGTCTTTACACCAAGCTCAAACGCTACAACCTCGACGGCTCGGCAGGCTGACCGAGCCGGAGGGGAGACCTTCCCACACGACATGCCTTGCATTCGTGCGCCCCAAGGTCTCAATTTACGTTGACAATGACTACCGTCACTCAATCCTTACACCGGGAGCATGAAATCTCCGGATGGCCCCAGCCCGGGTCGGTTCTGGAGCTCTTCAAACCGGTGACGTGGTTCCCACCAATGTGGGCCTTCGCCTGCGGCGCGATCAGCGCTGGAGCGGGCGGGGTCGTGGGGTGGGCGACGGTTGCGTGGGGAGTTGTGGTTGCTGGGCCCCTGGTCTGTGCCTCGAGCCAGGCGGTCAATGACTGGTTTGATCGACATGTCGATGCGCTCAACGAGCCGGATCGGCCGATTCCGTCAGGACGGATTCCGGGACGATGGGGTCTCGGGCTCGCGGTGTTCTGGACGTTGGTGTCGCTCGTGGCGGGTCTCGCGCTCGGTACGTGGGGGTTCATTGCTACGGCGCTCGCCTTGGTCATGGCGTGGGGCTATTCGGCGCCGCCGATGCGCTTCAAGCAGAATGGCTGGATCGGCAATCTCGCCGTAGGTCTCTCGTATGAAGGACTCGCCTGGGTTACCGGCGCGGCCGTCATGCTTGGGGGCCGCTTGCCGGCATGGCCGATTCTCGTCGTCGCGCTGCTCTACTCGCTGGGCGCCCACGGTATCATGACGCTCAATGACTTCAAGTCGCTCAAGGGCGATCTGCACCTCGGCGTCGGGTCATTACCTGCGAAGCTCGGGCCGGCGCGAGCCGCCCAGGTTGCTGCTTGGGTCATGACCGTGCCACAGCTCGGCGTGATCGCACTGCTGTTCGCGTGGAATCAGCCGCTCTTTGCCGCGGCGGTCGGCGCACTACTCGCCGTGCAGGTGGCCATGATGGGCCGGCTGCTGCGGCGTCCCGATGAAGCCCGTGCGCTTTGGTACAGCGCGCTGGGTGTGCCTGTCTACGTAACGGGCATGATGATCACCGCATTCGCACTCCGAGGAGGGATCCCTCAATGAGCGAAACTGCAAAACGCGGGCTGTCGTGGCCCAGCATCGCCCGTCTTGGGTTGGTACAGGCGGCAATTGGCGCCGTCATTGTCTTGATGACGTCGACCCTCAACCGCGTGATGGTCGTGGAGCTGGGTTTGGCCGCGATCATTCCCGGGGCTTTGGTCGGACTCCACTTCGGCGTTCAGTTGTCGCGCCCACATTTCGGCTTCGGGTCGGATCGTGGCACGAGCCGCATTCCCTGGATCATCGGGGGCATGGGGCTGACCGCGCTCAGCGGCATTGGCGCAGCCGTGGCCACCGTCTGGATGGCATCAAATGTCACTGCGGGCCTCTTGTTCGCGGTGTTTTCGTTTTTCATGCTCGGCGTCGGTGTGAGTGCCGGGAGCACGCCGTATCTGGCCTACATGGCGGAGCGGGTAGATGAGCCGCGCATGGCGGGGGCTGCCGCCATGACGTGGATTCTCATGATTGCCGGCATCATCGTCACGGCATCGGTGGCCGGCAGCCTGCTGGATCCGTATTCGCCCGCTCGCCTTGTGCAGGTGACGGCCGGAATCTCGTTGGCGGCTTTTGTGCTCACGCTCGTGGCGCTGGTCGGGCGCAGCTCGGAGCAGCCGATTCACATGCGTTCACAGGGCGAGGAGCAGGGCAGCTTCTCGTTGGTTTGGAGAGCCATGTGGGATGACCCGCAGAGCCGCAGCTTTGCGATGTTCATCTTTGTGTCAATGCTGGCCTATTCAGCCCAAGACATCATTCTCGAGCCCTTTGCCGGGGCTGTCTTCGGCATGACGCCAGGGGAATCGACGCGCATCGCGGGACTGCAGCATGGTGGTGTGCTGATCGGCATGATTCTGGGCGCCTTTGGGGCCGCCCGTTTTGGCCGGCTCGTCACGTGGGCGGCCGTCGGCTGCCTCGCATCAGCCATGGCCTTGGTGGCTTTGGTGCTGATGCCTGCGACGGGGTCGATCGCCGGCCTGAAAGCAGCCGTGTTTTCCCTCGGATTTGCCAACGGGATTTTTGCCGTGGCTGCCATCGGATCGATGATGGGGCTCACGATTCGGGGCAAGGCGGGTGGCGCCGGCATGCGCATGGGCTTTTGGGGCGCCGCGCAGGCGATCGCCTATGGGCTCGGTGGCATGATCGGCGCTGCAGGTAGTGATATCGCTCGAGAGGCTCTCGGCTCGCCGGCCGCGGGCTATGGCGTGGTGTTCAGCTTGGAGGCCGCACTCTTCGTGGTCGCGGCCTTGCTCGTACTGACGCGCGTTCGTGATCAACAATCCAGTGGGCTCGAAGCGCTCCGGCGGGCGGGACGTGCCATGGCGGAGGCCGCATGAGAATCTTGCCAAGAATCTACGATGCCGTCGTGGTGGGCGGTGGACCCGCGGGTGCAACCGCAGCGC
>CAYVPD010000003.1:0-24442 GCA_964453545.1 uncultured Gemmatimonadaceae bacterium | reverse complement strand
CTGGCGCTCTTCGAAGCCGAGCAGCTTGATGAGGCTGCGCGCGAACTCGAGGCAGGCGCCCGACTTCGCGACGACGATGCCGAGGCGCAATTTCTCGCGGCCTTGGCGCTGGCCGCCTGGGGCGACGACGACAGCGCATGGCTGATGCTCGAGCGCGGTCGTCTGAGCGCCGAGGGCACTGATACGCTGACGGCTGATGCGGTCGAAGAGCGTCTCGGCGAGGGTCATGAAGAGGCCCTGCAGATGCTGGCTGAGCAGCTGGCGCCGTCGATTTTGCGCGAGCGCCTGGGGGCTCGTCCATGAGTGGCTCAGGAGCGCGGCCTGCGCTCGATTTCGAGATTCGTACCCACACGCTCGACAACGGGCTGCGCGTTGTAGCCGCCCCAGACCCTTCGCGGCCGATCGTCGCGGTAAATCTCTGGTATGCCGTGGGATCTCGCGATGAGCGTCCGGGGCGCACGGGCTTCGCCCACCTCTTTGAGCACATGATGTTCAAGGGGTCGGCCCATGTGCCTGACAACGGGCACTTCGAGATGATCGAGCGGGCCGGCGGGTCGCTCAACGCGAGCACGTGGTTCGACCGAACGAACTACTACGAGACGCTGCCGTCGCATGAGCTCGACCTCGCCCTCTGGCTCGAGGCCGATCGCATGGGATTCATGCTCGAGGCGATGACGCAAGACAAGCTCGACCGTGAGCGCGACGTCGTGAAAAACGAGAAGCGGCAGCGCTACGACAATCAGCCCTACGGCGACTGGAGCGAGCGGCTGCAAGAGATGGTGTGGCCGGAGTCGCACCCGTATCGCCACACCGTCATTGGTTCGATGCAAGACCTCGATGCGGCCGGTCTCAGCGACATCGAGCAGTTCTTTCGTACGTTCTATCTGCCCAACAACGCGGTGCTGACCGTGGCGGGTGACGCTGAGCCCGATCGGGTCTTTGAGGCAGCCAAGCGGTGGTTCGGTGACATCGCGCGCGGAGCAGACCCACCGCCGATTCCGGGGCAGGTTGAGGTGCCGCGTGTGCTCGGAGCCACGAGTGAGCAGCGGCTGGTGCGCGATGTGCCGTTGCCGCGGGTGATTATCGGCTGCCGAATCATGCCGGTTACCGATCCCCGTTTCACGGCTCTGGACCTGGCAACCCAGATCTTGGGGCAGGGACGGGGTTCGCGCCTCTACCGATCGCTCGTGCGCGAGCAGCGTCTGGCCCGCGACGCCAGTGCCTTTGCGTACCCGCTGGCGACCGGGGCGTCGATGCTCATGGTCTGGGTGACGGGCTATCCGGGAGGCGATGTCGATGCGTTGCGCGATGCGGCATGTGCTGAGCTCGATGCCATGATTCACGCGGGCGACGCCGAAGTAGAGCGGGCCCGTACCTTGGCGGCGGCACGTGAGGTGCGCGGACTGCAAGGTGTGGCGGAGCGCGCCGACGAGATCTCGATGACCACGACGCTGTTCAATGATGCGACGCGCATCAACACCGGGCTCGAACGGCTTGAGGCGGTAGAGGTCAACGACGTGCGGCGCATGGCGGCAGACTACCTTGGCGCCGACAACCGTGCCGTGCTCATGTATCTGCCCGGAGGTGCGTCATGAGCTTTCTGCATCGTAATTCGTCGCCGCTGGATCGCACGAAGCGCCCGTCGGCCGGCCCGCTGCGGCCGTTTCATGTACCCGCGGTTGAGCGGCACCGACTGCCCGGCGGGTTGCCGGTGCATGTCGTGCGACAGCCCCATCTACCCGTCGTGACCGCAGCGTTTGTGCTTCCGGCAGGCGAGGGCGCACTGAGCGATGCCGAGGCTGGGCTGGCCTCGCTGACCGCCGACGCACTCGAGGGAGGCACGAAGCGTCGAAGCGGGAGCGCGCTGGCTGAAGCGCTCGAGGCTATCGGGGCCGATGCGTCGGCGTCGTCTGGCTGGGACTCGACGATCGTGTCGCTGTCGTGCCTGTCAGACCGGCTTGATGAGGGTCTTGATCTGCTGGTCGAGATGCTGCTGGCACCGGCGTTTGACGAGTCTGAGGTCGCACGCGTGCGAGATCAGCAGCTCGCCCGTTTGCGCCAGCGGGCATCAGATCCGTCGAGCCTGGCCGCCGATCGCTCAGTGGCGCTGTGGTACGCCGAGGGCGAGCCCTACGCACGCACGTCGGGAGGCCGAGAAGAGGTGCTGTCGGCGGTTGAGGCCTCGACCCTGCGAGCCTTTGCGCAGCGCTGGTATCTTCCGGCAGGGGCGGGGCTCGTGCTGGTGGGCGACGTCGATGCTGATGAGGTGCTGCCGCTGGCCGAGCGTATGCTCGCGGGTTGGGAGGGCGCACCGCCTGCGTTGCCCGAGATCACAGGCCGGCCGCGCTTCACGCAGCGATCGGTGCACGTGATCGACCGACCCGGCGCCGTGCAGAGCGAACTGCGCATCGGTCAGCCCGGCATTTCGAGAAACACGCCCGATCACGCCGCACTCGTCGTAGCCAACGCGGTGCTCGGCGGCACCTTCACATCGCGGCTGAATCTGAACCTGCGCGAGCGCAACGGTTTCACCTATGGGGTGCGGTCGCGGTTTGCGTTTCGTCGCGGACCCGGGCCGTTTTCGATTTCGACCGCCATCGACACCGATGTGACGGCGAGCGCGGTGCGAGAGGCGCTCTTCGAGCTTGACCGTTTTGTCGCCGATGGTCCTGCCGAAGACGAACTCGTTGCCGTGCGCGACTACATCGCAGGGGTGTTTCCCTTGCAGCTCGAGACCACCGGGCAGGTGGCGGGCCGGGTGGCTGAACTGCTCGTCTACGGGCTGCCAGATTCCGCATGGGTGAGCTACCGCGACGACATTCGCGCCGTCGACGTCGAGGCGGCCCACCGGGCCTTTGCCAAGGTGGTCCAACCCGAGCAGGCGACGGTCGTGGTCGTGGGTGATTCCGAGCGCGTGCGCCCGGAGCTTGAGGCGCTGGCGATCGGCCCGGTCACCGTCCACCAAGCTGACGCACCGGCGTCGTGAGCCCTCTCGAGCCTGAACGCGAGGCGCGCCGACGCATCTATCGCGGGCGCGTGATCGACCTGAATGTCGACACGCTGCGGCTGCCCGACGGCACCGTCATGGAGCGCGAGTATGTGGCCCATGCCGGTGCGGCAGCCATTCTGCCTTTTGTTGATGCCCCCGGCGCCCCCGAACCTCGGGTACTTCTGCTTCGGCAGTATCGCCACGCCACCGGCGGTGAGCTGTGGGAAGTGCCGGCGGGCACGCGCGATGCCCCTGAGGAACCGTGGGCAGACTGTGCGCATCGGGAGCTCGAAGAAGAGACGGGATTTCGAGCCCGGTCGCTGCGGCAGCTGACGCGAATCTTTACTGCACCGGGGTTTTGCGACGAGATCATTCACCTCTTCATGGCGTGGGATCTCGAGCCAGGGCATCGAAACCTCGACGACGATGAATTCGTAGAGGTGGTTGAGATGCGATTCTCCGAGGCGCTCGAGATGGTGCGCGATGGGCGCATCATCGATGCCAAGAGTGTGGCAACGCTGCTCTGGGTCGATCGATTTGCCGCGGAGCGGTGACGCAAGCCGGAGACGGACCTGAGACATCGGCCAAAGCGGCAGGTGTGTCTCTGATTTCGGCAGACTCCGTCCTCCAGAGATGACGCATCGGCAGGAAAAGCGTGTGAAAAGCGGGGTTGAAGGCTGGCATGGAACCTGCCGAAGTGATACTTCGAACCCGTTGAGCGACGCGAGTTGAGCGTGGAGTGTCCACGCACACGGTCGACGAGCCCCGAGGTCGGCTCACAAGCGCAAGGGAGCAAGAAATGGCTCTGAATCTTCGGAAACCGACAACGCCAGATGTCTCGGATGAGGCTGCTGTACGTCCGCACTCCGAGGTGCTGCGCGACCTGACTGACAGCGAAGTCGTCCAGGCGTTCATTGACGGCGACCAGCGTGCCTTTGGCGAGCTGGTGCGACGCTATGACAGCCGTCTCGTGAACTTCGTCTATCGCACGGTGGGTGACCGCGAGCGTGCCCAAGACCTCGTGCAAGAGACCTTTGTGCGGGTGTACCGCCACATCGAGCGCTTTGACCAGACCAAGAAGTTTTCGACGTGGATCTATACGATTGCCAGCAACCTCGCCAAAAACGAGTTGCGCAATCGGTCACGCAATCCGCTCGTGCTCTTTCAGACGATCAGGCAAAACTGGGATGCCGATCATCGGCCCCTGGAGTGGGAAGACACCCAGTACAAGCCCGACGACCTGTACCGCAAGCGGTTTCTCAAAGAAAAGGTCGAAGAGGCGGTCGAGCAGTTGCCCGAGCATCATCGGGTGGTCTTCGTGCTGCGCGAGCTGCAAGGCAAGACCTACGAAGAGATTGCTGAGATCACCGGGGTCAACCTTGGTACGGTGAAGAGCCGCCTGAATCGAGCGCGCAACAATTTCGCGCAGATCGTGGCACCGATGATCGAGTAGCTGCTGCCGGAACCCGTTTCTGACGCCTGCTGTACAAACGTCAGAACCCGTTTGATGTACGTTCAGCGGTGAGGGTGGTACCGACATGCGCTGCTCAGATTTTCTCGAGCAATTTTCAGAGTTCGTCGATGAGGCCGGCCCGGTTGATTTCCAAGCCGACGCCCAAGCTCATGCCGATGGCTGCCCCTCATGTGCGAGGTACCTGCACACGTGGTTCCAAGGGCGCAGCCTGCTGCACGATTCGCTCGAAGAAGTGCAGCTCAACGACGATTTCAGGGACCGCCTGCAACACCGCATCTACGCTCTGCAAGATCGCCGTGCCCTCGCTCGATACAGCCCGGTGCGTGGCATGGCGGCAGGACTGGCTGCCATCGCGGTGCTCGCCTCGGCAGGCCTGCTGATGCCGTGGTTTATCGAGGAGCCCGAAGTCGCGCTCGCGCCCATCGTGGTCGATCGCCCGGGTCCCCGCACGGTTCGCCTCCAACTGCCCATGCCCTCGGTGCTCCCGCGGGGCTCCGTGGCGCGCTCGGCGCTCGAGTTGCGCGGCGACGATCTCTGGGGGCGCCCCACCGATCTGTTCTTCGAATACGCTCCGATTCATGCCGCGCGTCGATCGGCTTCGGTCGCACGCATGGTCTTGGAGTAGCGGGTGGCGTCGGTCGCCCGACTGCTGGAAAAAGACGGGCTCGGCGGCGTTTTTCTGCTCCAAGGCGACGATGCCTTTCGCCGGCAGGAAGCCGCAACGCAGCTCGTGCAGGCGCATCTCGACGAAGCCACCCGCGACTTCAATCTCGATGTGGTGCGCGGAACCGAGATCGATGTCGAGCAGCTCGCTTTGCTGCTTTCGACCCCCCCGATGATGGCTGACTTTCGCGTCGTGCACGTCAAAGATGCGCAGGGGCTGGCGGCCAGCTCACGGGTGCGTGAGGTCATGCTCGAAATCGCTGAAACGCCGCCGCCCGGACTTGCGCTGGTGCTCGACGCCGATATCGGTGGCTCGTCAGCGAAGTTCTGGAAAGATCTCGCCCGGCAGGCACGCACACTGGAGTTCGCGGCGATCCGCGCTGAAGCGTTGCCCGGGGTGCTCATGGAGCGTGCTCGCGATGTGCTCGGCACGACACTCGCTGATAATGCCGCCACCGCGTTGTGCTCGGCGATTGGCGCAGATCTCGGCATTCTCGTGCAAGAGCTCGACAAGCTCGCCTCGGTGGCGGGCTCCGGACAGCCGATCACGCTTGAGGTTGTGGAGCAGGCCGGAATCCGCCTGCCGGCTCAGGATCGCTGGCGCTGGTTTGATCTGGTCGGTGACAAACGCTGGGATGAAGCCGTTGAAGCCGTGCCGGTGCTGCTCGCCCAGGGCGAAAACGGGGTCGGGCTGATCATGGCCCTCGGGCAGCTCTTTTTGCGCATGGGTGTCGTGCAGACAGCCGGGCCACAGGCTCTGGAAAGCGCGTTGCCGCCCAATCAGCGCTGGCTGGTTCGCAAGCTGGCCGGGCAGGCCCGGCGCTGGAGTGTCGACGAGCTGAGCGATGGACTCGCCGGACTGCGTGATGCCGATCGTCTGCTCAAGTCGGCTTCGCTGGGGGATCAGCTTGTGCTCGAGACCTGGCTCCTGACTCGTCGTGCCGCAGCCGAGCAGGCAGCCGCATGACGGGCTTTTTGTCGCTCCGCCCCGAGCGTTCCGGCCGTATGAGACGGTGGCTGGCCCGGTCCATCGCGAGTACGGGGGTGATCTGCAGCGGGTTCATGCTGCCCGGTGACCTGGCCGCCCAACGCCTCAGCGACATCGAAGCTTTGGCGCGCGGCGGACGCATCGAAGACGCACGCAGTCAGCTCATGACCTGGTACGACACGCAGGCTCCGTTGGCCGATCGTAACGACACACAGCATGCGCTCTGGTTGCGCGGGCTGCTCACGCTGGACCCCTCACAGGCCCGCGAAGATTACCTGCGCCTTGCCCTCGAGTTTGCGGGCGGCCCCTGGTCCGATGGTGCACTTGCACGGCTCGCCCTGATCGCACGGGCGGAAGGCGATGAAGCGACGGCGGCCCGCCGCTACCGCTCCCTCGTGCGCGATTATCCCAGCAGCCCTGAGCGGCCCGCCGCCGTTGCGTGGCTCGATGATTACGAAGCGCGCGAACCAGCGCCGGAGCCCGCCGCCCCGGGTCCCGCTGTGCCCGCCACTCCTGCGCCGGCCACTGCTGCCGCGCCTGCTCGAACCACACCGGCACCAGCCACCGCCGCACCCGTGCAGCCAGTGGCAGCCTTAGGCCGCTTCACGGTGCAGTTGGGCGCGTTTGGCCAAGCAGCAGGAGCCCAAGCGCTCGCTGCCCGAGTGCGCGATCGCGGCTTTGATGTGCGAATCGTCACGGTCGAGGGCAGCTCGCTACTGCGGGTGCGCGCCGGCCGGTTCACCTCAGAGTCCGAGGCCGCGGCGCTCCAATCGCGACTGCGCTCGGCCGGGTTCGAGGTGAATCTCTCGAGTGACGCGGATCTGGAGCGCACGCCGTAACGGCGGCTTTGCGTATCAACCGGGGCCGCTGCACCCAAAGCCCCGGCTTGCTCGCGTCGCTTCGCAAGGTTCGCCCGCCGGGGCTCCGGTTGCAGCAGTCCGGCGGCGCGCCGGTGGCGCGGCCCACCCCCGCCCCTCATCAGCGTGAGAGATCGCGGCGACCGGCACGCGCGACTCCTCGGGCAAGGCTCCGCGGGGCAACGCGAGGGCTGCCCGTGCCAAAGCTCACGAAATCTTCACTCAACGGCAGCCTTCGCCTTAGCGAGCCCCGTAAAGCCAAATCCACCCGGCCCAGGCGAGCGGCCCCGACGGAGCCTGTGCCCGAGGGGGAGCCGCAGGGCTGGTCACTGCGGCCCCGACGGAGCCTATGCCCGAGGGGGAGCCGCAGGGCCGGTCAGAGCGCCGCCAGCACCCGCTCCATGCGTGAGCGCACTTCCTTGGCCATCGGCGAGATGTCGTCACGCCCCGTCACACTCAACTGCACCTCGGGGTCCAGCACGCCCACGACCGACTCCTCAGGATTGGAGCCCTGATAGACCACCAAGTTGCAGGGCAGGAGCAGGCCGATGTCGGTTTCGCGGCTCAGTGCCTCATGCGCGAGGGTCGGATTGCAGGCGCCCAAAATGCGATACGGTCGGAAATCGACGTCGATCTTTTTCTTCAGCGTTGCGCTGACATCGATCTCAGTCAGCACTCCGAAGCCCTCTTCTTGAAGCAGCTCGCGCACGCGAGCATCAGCTTGATCGATGGGCAGGGCAACCGTCTTTTTCAGGCCGTAGCCAAAGGTTTCGGGACTCATTGCAGCATCTCCAGAAGTTGCGTTCCGCAGGGGGGTACATGAAAATGGCCCGGATTGAATCGCTGGGGAACGCCTCATGCACAGGATGCCTGCCGTGCCTTCGTGTCGCCCGTGTCGCCCATCGCCGCTCACCATGATCGCACTCCGCGTCGGCGCGATCTGTGTTGCCGCATTCGCTCTCGTGGCGGCCTCGTGCTCGTCTCAAGCGCCCACCGAGTCGCTTGAGCCGGTCGAACTCACCATTGCTGAGCTGCACGACGCATTGCATGAGCAGCGCACCACCTGCCGCGCAGTGGTTGAGGCGCATCTCGCGCGCGTCGAGGCCTACGAATGGGAGATCAACGCGATCACCGTGGTCAACGAACGCGCGCTCGAGACGGCGGACTCGCTCGATGCTGTGCAGCGTGCGGGGGGTGCCTTGGGCGAGCTCCACTGCGTGCCGATGCTCGTCAAAGACAACTTTGACACGCATGACCTGACGACGGCTGCTGGCTCGATCGCCATGCGCGATCACCTGCCGCCCGATGACGCGTTCATGGTGCGGCAGATCCGCGAGGCCGGGGCGGTCGTCGTGGCCAAGACCAATATGGCCGAATGGGCCTTTTCTCCCCGCGAAACGGTCAGCTCGGCCTTTGATACGACCCGCAACGCCTATGCGCTGGACCGCGTGCCTGCCGGCTCGAGCGGGGGCACAGCTTCGGGGGTGGCGGCTGCTTTCGGGTTGATCGGGCTTGGCAGCGACACGGGCAACTCGATCCGGGGTCCTTCGGCGCACGCCGCCCTCGTCGGCATTCGCTCGACCATCGGGCTGACGTCACGAGATGGCGTCGTTCCGCTCGCCTTTGACCGTGACATCGCGGGTCCGATGGGGCGCACCGTCGAAGATGTCGCTCGGGTGTTTCGAGTCGTCGCGGGTCCCGACCCGGCCGATCCGTACACGCGCGAGGCGGGTGCACACCCGCTGCCGCCGCTCGAGGCCATGCTCGACGCCCAAGTCCTCACGGGCACGCGCATCGGAGTGTTCGCTCCGCTCGTGGATCGGGAGGAGACCGACAGCGGCATTCTCGAAATTTTTGATGCTGCTGTCGCCGACCTGCGCAGCCTCGGTGCCGAGGTGGTTGAGGTCGAGTTCGATCTTCAGGCGCAGCTCACGCGCCCCGGCATGTTCTGCGGCCGCTTTCGCTACGATATGGCGCAATATCTCGCCACGCTCGGGCCCGCAGCGCCCTTTGCCGACGTCGCCGAGGTGCTTGATGCCGGCGCCTATCATCCTTCGGTCGAGGGATCGCTGCGGCGTTCTGCCGATGCGCCCGTCGATGTGCCTCCCGCGCAGTGGAGTGAGCCCTGCGCTGACTATTTCGACAACACCGAGCGGCTCGCGTTTCGCGACGCCGTTGTCGCGGCCATGGACGCAGCTGAGGTTGTGGCCCTGATCCATCCGTCGTGGGGCGCTCCTCCGGCACATATCGACAGGGCCAGCGAAGAGTATCGCGCCGATCATTCGCAGCGCGTGGCGCCGGCAACTGGCCTGCCTGCGCTGACGGTACCTATGGGATGGCTCGATGACGGCATGCCGAGCGGTCTGCAGTGGCTCGGGCGCCCGTGGGCTGATGCCGACTTGTTGCGGCTGGCCTATGCCTATGAGCAGGGCACCCGGCATCGTCGTCCGCCCCCTGGGTTTCCGCCGCTGACCGGGACCGGCGCGGGTCCGGCTCCCGCAGCCCCCCCGACCCCATAGAGGCATGCAGCGCGCATGAAATTTCTGATACGGCTGTTCGGACGGCTGATGGCGTGGCTGATTGCGCTGGGCGTTGGGTACGGGGCGCTGGTGATGCTGGGCCCGAGCGTGACGATCGACGAGGCGCGCGTGGTTGCGCCGCAGCTGCCGGGCTCGGAGTTGCCGGGCTCGGGGCTACAGGGCTCGGAGTCGCCGGGCTCAGGGCTGCGTGCGCTCGAAGCGTGGCTCGCCGAGCGCGAAGACGCCGTGCCCGACCTGCGCCCGCAGGCGCGCAAGCAGATCATCTGGGCTCAGCCCGAGGCGCCGGCCCGCACCCCGCTGTCGGTGGTCTATCTGCACGGGTATTCAGCAACCCGCGTCGAGACCGCACCGCTGGCCGATTCCGTGGCGCAGGCCCTCGGCGCCAACCTCTACTACACCCGCCTACGGGGCCACGGCCGTGACGGAGCTGCCATGGCCGAAGCCACCGTCGAAGACTGGCTGAGCGATACACGCGAAGCCCTGGCCGTCGCCCGGCAGATTGGCGAGCGCTTGGTGGTGATCGGCACTTCGACGGGTGCCACATTGGCGCTGTGGGCTGCCGCCGATGCACCGGAGCGAGACGCGATCGCCGCGCTTGCTCTGATCTCGCCCAACTTCGGCCCGGCCGACAAGCGCTCCACGATGCTCAACTGGCCCGGGGGCGGGGTGCTCGCCGAGTTGGTCCTTGGCCCCGAATACAGCTGGGAGCCTGCCAACGAAGCGCAGGCCGCAGGGTGGACCACGGCCTACCCGACCCGGGCGCTGCTGCCCATGATGGCGCTCGTTGACTTCATCAATCAGCCGAAGCGGTTGGCGCGAGTTGAGGTGCCGACGCTCTTCATGCACACCCCCGACGATCAGGTGGTCGACGTAGCTGCGATCCGTCGGGGCTTTGAAGCGTTGGGCAGCGAGCGGCGTCAGATCGCGGTGGTGAGCGAGACGAGCGCCCCCTCACGGCATGTCATTGCAGGCGATGTGCTATCCCCAGAGACAACAGGGCCTTTGGCCCGCACGATCGTCGAGTTTGTGCGTACTTCGGCGGGTGGCTGAACCGCGTTGCTGGCGCGCCGCGCAGACGCGTTGATCGTCAGGCCTGCTACGGGGTAGCTTCAACGCCATGGCCGGCGATTCGACTCCTCTCATGCAGCAGTGGCACGACGTAAAGACGCGCCACCGAGACGCCCTCGTGTTTTTTCGCGTGGGCGATTTCTACGAGCTCTTCAATCAAGACGCTGAAGAGGGCGCGCGCCTGCTCGGCCTGACGCTGACCTCGCGCAACAACGGGGGTGCGGCGCGGGTGCCGCTGGCCGGCATTCCGGTCAAGGCGCTCGACGAATACCTGGCCCGCCTCGTCAAAGCGGGGCGTCGCGTCGCGATCTGCGAGCAGGTTGAAGATCCGTCGCAGGCCAAAGGCATCGTGCGGCGTGAAGTCACCGAGACCGTGACCCCGGGTACCGTGCTCAACGAGTCGTTGCTGCCCGATCGGCGCAATCGCTGGGTCGTCGCCGTCTCTCCAGCGGAGCGCGGAGTGCGTGGAGCGGCCGCACTCGATCTCTCGACGGGCGAGTTTGTCGTGCAACGCATTGAAGAGGCCGAACTGGTGCACGAACTGGGGCGCCTCGAGCCGGCCGAACTCGTGCTTGCGCGCTCTGAAGACACCGCCGAGGTATGGCAGCAGTTGGCCCCGCCCGCGGCGGGCGGCCCCCCGCGCACATGGCGAGATGCATGGCTGTTTGACGAGCCGCTGGCCCGCGACGAACTCAAGCGCGTGTTTCGAGTCGAGTCTCTCGAAGGCTTTGGCTTCGGCAGCGACGACACCCTGCTGATCCGGGCGGCCGGTGCCGCGGTGACCTACATCAATGAGATTCGACCCAGCGGCATCGAGCACCTGCAGCCTCCGCGCATCGTGCGACGTGGCGCCGAGATGGCGCCCGATGGAATGACGAGGCGCAACCTCGAGCTCGGGGAGCCCCTGCGGGCCGGTGAGCAGGGGGGGACGCTGCTCAGCGTGATCGACGAGGCCGTCACCGCGATGGGCGGGCGCCTGCTGCGACGCTGGATCTTGCGCCCGCTGGTGCAGCTGGATGCCATTGCGGCGCGACTTGATGCGGTCGAAGGCATGGTCGAGCAGCCCGAGCTGCGCGAGCACGTGCGTTCGGCGCTGCGCCCGGTCACCGACCTCGAGCGCGTCGCGGGCCGAGTCGGTACCGGCCGCGTCAGCCCCCGTGATTTGCTGGGCCTCGCTCGCTCGCTTGCCCAGCTGCCGGCCGTAGAGCAGGCAGCTGGCGCCGCCCGTTCCGCGTTGCTGCGTGATGCCGCGGCTCGTATCGATGTACTCGCCGACGTGCATGCGCTGCTGGAACGTGCAATTTCGCCCGAGGCGCCGCCTTCGCTGGCTGAGGGGGGTGTGATTCGGCCGGGGTACAGTGACGAACTCGATGAGCTGCGCCACGTGCGCGACGGTGCCGTCGACTTCATTGCGGCGCTGCAAGTACGGGAGCGCGAGCGCACGGGCATTCCCTCGCTCAAAGTCGGGTTCAACAAGGTCTTCGGATACTATCTAGAGGTCACGCGAGCCAATCTGGAGCGGGTGCCCGACGACTACATTCGCAAGCAGACGCTGGCCAACGCAGAGCGCTATCTCACGCCTGAGCTCAAGGAGTGGGAGGAAAAGGTCTTCGGTGCCGAAGACCGCATCGCGACGCTCGAAGCCGATCTCTTTGCCAAGTTGCGCGCTGAGGTCGCGGCCCAGGTGCCTCGCCTGCAGCAAACCGCGCATCAACTTGCAGTGATCGACGTGCTCTCGGCGCTGGCGGAGACGGCCGTGCGACGCGGGTATGTGCGCCCTGACGTGCACTCGGGGTTCGAGCTCGAAGTCCGCGCAGGGCGGCACCCGGTCGTCGAGACGATGATGCCGCGTGAAGACTTCATTCCCAATGACGTGCGCCTCGATGCTAAGACCGGTCACATCGTCGTGCTCACCGGGCCCAACATGGCCGGCAAGAGCACGGTGCTTCGGCAGGTCGGGTTGATTCAGCTGCTCGCTCAGATGGGCAGCTTCGTGCCGGCGACCGAGGCGCGGTTGGCTGTGGTCGACCGCATCTTCACGCGTGTCGGGGCGTCAGACAATCTGGCACGCGGACAGTCGACGTTCATGGTCGAGATGAATGAGACTGCCGCGATCTTGCATGGGGCGACCCGCGATTCGCTGGTGCTGCTCGACGAGATCGGGCGTGGCACCAGCACCTATGACGGCGTCTCGATCGCGTGGGCGGTGACTGAGCATCTGCACGAGCACATCGGCTGCAAGGCCATTTTTGCGACGCATTACCACGAGCTGACGCAGCTGGCCGATCGGTTCGCCGGGGTCACCAATCTCAACGTGGCAGTACGTGAGGTAGGCGACGACATCGTCTTCATGAGGCGCCTTGAGACCGGGGGCGCTGATCGCTCCTACGGAATTCAGGTCGCCCGGCTCGCTGGGGTGCCGCGAAGCGTGATCGATCGGGCTCGGGAACTTCTGATCGAACTTGAGGGAACACACTCTCAGGGAGGAGAAGGCCTCGGTCGCAAGAGTGCCCGGCAGCCTGCTGCTGCACTCGGCATCGACCAACTCGCTCTCTTTGCGCCGGCCCCGCCGGCCGATCACCCGGTGCTGCGGCGCCTGCGTGATCTCACGCTTGATCAGATCACCCCCATCGAAGCCCTGAATCTGCTTGATGAGCTGCGACGAAGCCTCGACAACGCCGGTGACGACTGAGCCCCGCCGCTCCCTGTGGGCGCTGTGGGCCTCGCCGGTCACACAGGTCGTGGCTCTGGCGGGTCTGATGGCCCTCGCGGCCTGTGCGGCAGACCAGGCAATCGAGCGCCCGACCCCGCTGCTCGGCGAAGTGCCGATCGACTATCCGGTCGAGCTCTGGGACCAAGACGTCGAGGGCGAAACGCTGCTGCGCGTGCTCGTCTCTGAGGAGGGCGCCGTGGGCCGCGTCGAGATTTTGCACTCCAGTGGTCACACGCAGCTTGATTCTGCCGCGGTCAGGGGTGCGCGCGCCTTGCGCTTCCAGCCCGCCATGCGCAATGGTCGGCGCATCGAGGTCTGGGCCACGGTGCCTGTCAGCTTTTCGAAAAAATAGCTCGCAACGCGATTCTTCTCCCCCCATATCGGTGACGCCATGACTGCAACCCGTTCTTCCGGCGCTCCGCATCAGCACCCCTACGACAGCGTGCTCGACATGGTTGGTTGGACGCCGCTCGTGCGTCTGAACCGCGTGGTCGATGGCATACGCACCCCGGTCTACGGCAAGTGCGAATTCATGAATCCGGGGGGCTCGGTCAAAGATCGTGTGGGGCTCGCCATGATCGAAGCAGCCGAGCGTGAGGGGTCGCTGCGGCCTGGGGGCACGATCGTCGAGGGCACGAGCGGCAACACGGGACTGGCGCTCGCCATGGCTGCGGCGATCAAAGGGTATCGCTGCATCTTCACCATGCCCGACAAGATGAGCAGCGAGAAGGTGCGCCTGCTGCGCGCCTTCGGAGCCGAGGTCATCATCACGCCAACGGCGGTGCCGCCCGATCACCCCGAAAACTACGTAGTGAAGGCCAAGTCGATTGCGGCCTCGATGCCGGGTGCCATTCTCGCAAACCAGTTCTACAACCAAGCCAACCCGGCGGCGCATGCGGCGACGACAGGGCCGGAACTCTGGACACAGAGTGAGGGGCGTATCACGCACTTCTTTGCCGGGGCGGGCACCGGTGGCACCATCACAGGCACCGGGCGCTATCTGAAGGAGCGCAAGCCTGACGTGCGCATCTGCGGCGTCGACCCCGAGGGATCGCTCATCGCGCCATTCTTCAATACGGGCACGATGGTCGAAGGCGCGCCGTACAAGGTCGAGGGACTGGGCAACGACAAGATTCCCGGCACGCTGGACCTCGATGTCATCGATGAGTTCACGACCGTGACCGATGCCGACGCGTTTTCCATGACGCGGCGTCTTGTGCGCGAAGAGGGCCTGTTTGTGGGCGGTTCGGCGGGTCTGATCGTGCACGGGGCCATTGAAAAGGCACGCCAGCTCGATGACCCGGAAGCCTTTGTCGTCGCTGTGCTGTGTGACTGGGGCGAGCACTATCTCTCCAAGACCTTTGATGACGAGTGGATGCGCGAAAATGGCTTCTTGGAGCGCGTGCGCCGTCGCAGTGCAGGCGAGCTCGTGGCGCAGCGCAGCGGTGCGCCGACCTCGTTGCTGACCGTGGCCCCCAACACGCCGGTGCAGATGGCCTTGTCGACGATCACCACCCACGGTGTGTCGCAGCTACCCGTTATGAAAGACGGTGAATGCGTGGGCTCCGTGCGCGAATCGGGGCTGATGCGAGCCGTGATCGAAGACCCCACGCTGCTTGAGCGGTCGGTCGAGACGGTCATGGGCGCGCCCTACCCGGTTGTCGATGCCACGACCGACAGTGAAGAGGTGTCTCACTTGCTGCGCAGCAATGCAGCCGTGCTGGTGCGGGTCGACAGCCGCATCTCGAGCATTTTGACGCGGTTTGATGCGGTGCGCACCCTTACGCAGGGGACCGCATGAAGGTCGCCGTCTTGTTTGGCGGCGTTTCAGACGAGCGGGAGGTCTCGATCGCGTCAGGCGTGCAGGTCTGCGCCGCGCTGCGCGATGCGGGGCATGAGGTGGTGGCGCTCGATACGGCCGTGGGCCCGGTTTCGCGTGCCGCCGAAGACGACTTGCGTCTGGCCGGTGTGCAGATGCCTGCGGCCGCAGGCGCAAACGGGGCTCTCGACCCGGCCAGCTTCTTGCGACATCTGCAGAGCCCCGCGTTTGCCGATGTCGATGTGTGCTTCATCGCCTTGCACGGAGGTGCAGGTGAAGATGGCAGCATTCAGGCGACGCTCGACGTGCTCGGCGTGCCCTACACGGGCTCCGATCACCTCGGGTGCGCGCTCGCCATGGACAAAGACGTCACCAAGCGCCTGCTGAGAGATGCCGGCATCGGCACGCCGCCCTGGATTGCCGGTTTGCCCAGTGCCGATCAGGTCGAGGCTGAGCTAGGGCTGCCGGTGGTGGTCAAGGCGGCCTCAGGTGGCTCATCGCTGCGCCTGCACCTCGCACGGGATCGATCTCAGCTCGAGGCCGCGCTCGCCGCTGCGGCGGACTTTGGCGATCTGCCGATCAGCGAAGGCTTCGTCGCCGGCCGTGAGCTGACCGTCGCGATTCTCGGTGACCGCGCTTTGCCGGTGGGTGAGATCGTGCCCGAGCATGAGCTCTTTGACTACGAGTGCAAGTATCAGCCGGGCATGGCTGCCGAGATCTTTCCTGCGCCCATCGATGAGGCGCTGGCACAGCGGCTGCAAGACATCGCTCTGCGGGTGCACGCGCTGCTGCGTCTGCGTGATGTGTCGCGCATCGACTTTCTGGTTGACGCCGATGGACGGGCCTGGTGCCTCGAGGCCAACGCCTTGCCGGGCATGACGGCGAACTCTCTGCTGCCGAGGGCTGCGCGCGCGGCAGGGCTGACGTTTGCCGAGGTGTGTGACGAACTCGTGCAGCGGGCGGCTCGACGGTCGTAAGCGCCCGGAACCCGTGTTGCAGCGCGGGGGTTTGTACAGCGACCGGGCCTCACCGCTGAGTTGCATCACGCAGCTGCGGCGCGACGCGCCCGGTCACGCACCCGAGAGGCATCATGTACCGAGACAGACGATTTGGCTTCGAGCTTCACATCACACCGATGGTGAAGCGTTTGCTGATCGCCAATGGCGCTGTCTTCGTGGTCACGATGCTCATCGGCGAAGCCCTGATGTTCGACCTCTTCGGGCTGCAGCCCCGTCAGGTTCTGGTGCGTCCGTGGGGTTTGTTCACCTACATGTTCTTGCACGCCGGTTTCTGGCATCTGTTCATGAACATGCTGGTGCTCTTCTTCTTCGGGCCGCCGCTCGAGTCGCGCTGGGGTGAGCGCGAATTCCTGCGTTTTTACATCATCTCGGGATTGGGCGGAGCCGCACTGAGCCTGCTTTTCATGCCGGGCATGGTGGTCGGGGCCTCGGCCGCGATCTATGGCCTCATGCTCGCCTTTGCCCTGAATTGGCCCAACGCGCCGATCTACATCTACGGCGTGCTCCCGGTCAAAGCGAAGTGGCTCGTCAGCTTTCTGTTTGTGCTGGCGGTCGTCGGCACCTTCGGCTCGTCACAGAGTTCGACCGCGCACTTTGCTCATCTCGGGGGAGCGCTGGCTGCGTTTGCCTACCTGAAGTTGGACTGGCGCCCTGGTGCGGCTCTGGCCCGTCTGCGCCGCTCTGGCAGCGGTCGGGCGCCGCGCCCACTTGCGATCGTGCCCCGTGATCTGGACGGCCCGTCACGCACGTCGTCGGGCGATGCTGCAGGTGCCTCGGTGGGTCGCCGTCCCGCGTCGGCGGGTGTAGGTGCTGCGGGTGCAGCATCGGCGTCATCGGGTCGCAGTGAGCCGTCACGTCCGGCCGAGACCCGTGAAGAGCAGACCATGCTTGATGAGGTCGATCGCGTGCTCGACAAGATCTCAGCTCAGGGCATGGCATCACTCACGGCCGCGGAGCGCAAGTTGCTCGACGAGGTCTCGCGCAGGCGCCGCACGCACTGAGCGCGCTGAGATCGACACCCTTGCGATGAACGAGGCGCGCGCCGCATAGTGGCCCCCGGGCTGCTGGCAAACGACCTCCACCTTTCGCACGAGCTTCTCATGTTCCGGACTGCCGGTGCGGTGGTCGCAGGGTACGTCGCGATGGCACTCGTCATGGTGATCTCGCTCACGGGAGCGTACGCGCTGACGGGTTCGGAGCACGCTTTTCAGCCCGGTAGCTATGCGGTCTCCGGGCTTTGGGTTTCCATCATGGTCGTCGTAAATCTGCTTGCGGCCCTGACCGGGGGCATCACGGCGGCCCGCATCGACCCGAGAGGCAAGGGCGTTGTCATCTTGGCCGCGGTCGTGCTGGGCCTTGGCCTGACTTTGGCACTGCTGCAACTCTCGTCACCACCGAGTCCCGAAGCACTGATTCGTGCCGGTGACGTCGACAATACGGCTGCGATGCAGCAGGCCCGCCAGCCAGCCCTCTTGCTCTTGAGCTCTCCTGTGTTCGGCTTTGTTGGCGTCTTGCTTGGCGCGCGCATTTGGCGTGCGCGCTAGCTGGCCCCTCACCTTCTTCGACCCTCTCCCTCATGTTCATGCGCTCGCTCAAGCTTGCTCTGAAGAACGCGGTCCGTCGGAACGCGGCCCGTCGGATTGCCGCCCTGCCGCCCGTGACTCTGCCGATTTTGGCCCTGCTCACCCTGTCGCTTGGTGCCTGCGCGCCTGACGGCGCATCGGTCGACGGAGCGAGTGCGGAGCGCCCCAACATCGTGTTTGTGTTGCTTGACGATGTGCGCCACGACGATCTGATCGACCACCCGTTCGTCGAGCTGCCGCATCTCTCGCGTCTGCTGAGCGAGGGTGCATCGTTTGAGCACTTCTATACCTCGGCACCCCTGTGCTCCCCAAGCCGGGCCGTGTTCATGACCGGGCAGTATCCGTGGCGCAACGGCATCGTCGACAACGGCGAGCGGGCCGAGCAGAGCCATCAGATTGTCACCTTTCCCCGCCTGCTGCATGACGCAGGATACCGCACCGGATTCTTCGGCAAGTGGCATATGGGTCACGAAGATGACACGCCGCGCCCGGGCTTTGACCGGTGGGTGAGTTTCGTGGGGCAGGGCGTGTATTTCGATCCCGAGATGAACATCGACGGCGAGCTGGTTTCGGCGACCGGGTACATGACCGATCTGCTCGTCGGAGAGGCGGTCGACTTTATTGCGTCGGCGCCGAGCGATGCGCCGTTCTTGGCCTTCATCGCCCACAAGGCCGTGCACCCTGAGACGCATCCGAACAATGTGCGCACCTTTCCCCCGGCACCGGGCGACGAGCATCTCTGGCATGGTGAAGAGTTGCCCCGCGACCCGAGCTGGCGCGCGCCCACATCAGACAAGCCGGCGCTGGATCGGCCCGTGGAGTTTGATGATCCGCGCAGCCCTCCCGGAGGCCTTCCTGATGACGACGTCTTCGGGCGCCTGCGCATGCTGGCTGCGGTTGATCGCGGGTTGGGCGAGCTGATCGGGGCGCTTGAGGCCAAGGGCGTGCTCGACGAGACGGTGTTCGTCATCACGAGCGACCAGGGCTTCTTCTACGGGGAGTTCGGGCTGGCGCAGGAGCGTCGCCTGGCCTACGAGCCCAGCATCCACATTCCGCTGGTGGTGCGTTACCCGGCGATGTTCGAGGCGGGCTCACGCCCGACGGTGCTGGCCAGCAATGTCGACATTGCGCCGACGATGCTCGCGCTCGGTGGTGCCCCGACGCCCGGAGGTTTGGATGGCGTGTCGCTGCTGCCGGCCGTGCAAGGGGCAGCCGAGCAGGTACGTGACGGCGTGCTGGTGGAGTACTACACCGACAGCGTCTTTGGGCGCCTGCAGAACATGGGCTACAAGGCACTGCGCACCCCGCGCTGGAAGTACATTCGCTACGGCGAGCTCGAGGGCATGGATGAGTTGTACGACCTCGAGGCTGACCCCTTCGAGCTCGACAATCTGCTGCCGGGCCGTGCTCCAGCGGGTGTGCTCGACGAGCTCAATGCGCAGCTCGATGCGCAATTGGGGGACGCCGCGCCGTAGTGGGGGACTGCTGGGGCCGCTGCGACCGCAGCCCCCGGCTTGCTCGCGTCGCTTCGCAAGGTTCGCTCGCCGGGGGTCCGGTCGCAGCGGCCTGCGGCGAACCGTTCTCGCTCCATCTGCCGATGCTCTGCGCTTGACGGCATTCAGACATATAGATATCTGTATATCTGTATCTCAAACGGAGCCGTGGCCTCATGCCGAAACCAAACCTGAACGAAGCACCGGCAGCTCTCGTGCCCGAAGCGGGTGCCAAGCCGCAGCGCGCAACCGTGAGCAAAGGCGATCTTCCTGATCAGCTCGTTGACACGACGGCACGCATGCTGCGGTGTCTGGGTCATCCGTTGCGTTTGCGGATCATCGATCTGCTCGAACGGTGTGACGAGTGCACGGTCTCAGAGATTCAAGACGCCCTCGAGGTCGAGCAGGCCGTCTGTTCCCAACACCTCAATCTGATGCGTGACAAGGGCATTCTCGCCCGCCGCAAAGACGGGGTGAACGTCTACTACCGGCTCGGAGATCCGCGGGCCGTGAAGGTTCTCATGTGTCTCAGAGGATCTCTCCAATCCCACTCCTGATGCTCATCATGCAACGAATTCAGATACATCACCGTGCCGAGGCGGCGCTGCTTCTGGCCCTGGCCCTAGTGGGGCCGGCGGGGCTCATTTCTGCGCCCCTGAGCGCCCAGAGCGAGTCGATCGAACAGGTGCCGCTCACCTTGGCCGAGGCCGAGACGGAGGCGCTGCGTGGCAACCGTACGCTCGAAGCCGCTGAAGCACGGGCGCAGGCCGCTGCAGCCGGCGCTCGGGGTGCCGAGGCCTTTTTGTGGCCGGGGCTACAGGCCAATGCTGGTGCGCTACGCACCGATGATCCGGTCGGGGTGTTCGGCACCAAGCTGCGTCAGCAGCGCTTCACCGAACTGGATTTCGCGCTGCCGTCGCTCAACCAGCCAGATCCGGTGTCGGACTGGAGTGCGGGTGTCGGGGCGAGTTGGGATGTCGCCTCGCCGAGTCGTTGGTTCGCCCGCAGCGCGGCTCGCGCTGGCGCCGAAGCGGCGGAGTTCGGCATCGAACGCACCGAAGAGGCCGTGCGCTTCCAGACGCGCATCTACTACTTCGAAGCGCTGAGGGCCGAGGGCACGCGCGCTGCCGCACAAGCCGCCTTTGAGGCGGCGCAGGCTACAGCCCTGCGGGTTGCGCGACGGGTCGACGAGGGCATGGGCACCGAGGCCGATCGCCTGCAGGCTCAGGCGGCCGAGGCTGCCGCGCAGGCTCAGCTGGAGATCGCAGATGCCGGCGTTGCCGATGCGTACGAGGCGCTCGGCGCTCACCTCGGATGGCCGAGTGATCGGCTGCCCGTTCCTGCGGAGCGCGAGCCGGCACTGGCCGAGCGCGCGCTTGACTCGGGCCCGACACAGCGCGCCGACCTTCAGGCATCGGCCTTGGGTATCGATGCCGCACGCGCCCAGGCTCGCGCCACCGGGGCCCAGCGACTGCCCGCCCTCCAGGCCTTTGGCCAAGTCGGCACGCACGCGCCCGGGCTGAGCGATGATCGTGGTACGAACTGGACGCTGGGTGTGCAGCTGTCGCTCCCCATCTTCACGGGGTTTGGCCTGAGCGCCGCGCAAGACGCGGCTGAGGCGCAGGCCCGTGCGGCCGATGCCGAGCACGCCGCACGTGTACGACAGGCGACGGTCGAGGTGCGCAGCGCTCAGCGAGGCCTGGAGGCCGCGCGCGAGGCGCACACGGCCGTGAGCACGGCCCAGCAGGCCGCGGCCGAGGCGGCACGTCTGCTGCGGCGACGCTACGAAGAAGGCATGACCACGTTGGCTGACCTGCTTCAGGCTGAGGCACGCGCAGCTGAATTCGACGCACGACTTGTAGAGGCCCGGACGGGAGTCCAGATGGCCCTGGCCTATCTCGATTTTGCTCTTGGAGACGCACGATGACGATCAGGACTCTTCGCAACCGCACGATGGGGCTCAAGGTGGTGGGTGTGGCTCTCGCCGGTTTGACTATGGCTGCCTGCAGCCATGATGCTCCCGAGCGCACGGCCGAGGTATTGGCACCGGTGTCGGTCACCGTGACACCGGCTTGGGCGTCGGCCGCAGATCACAGTTTCACGGCCCGCGTCGAAGCCGAACAGGCCGCCGAGGTGGCCACGCGCATGAGCGGCACGCTAACCAACGTGGCTGTACAGGTCGGGCAGCGTGTCGCCGCAGGTGACCTGCTGGCGCGCCTCGACGATGCCGATGTGCGTGCTCGCATCACCTCAGCCGAGGCCCAAGTGGCGCTGGCCGAGCAGACCCATGGGCGCATTGTGCGCCTGGCCGCCGACGGCGCGGCTTCGCAGCAGGAACTCGATCAGATCACGGCGCAGTTGGCCGCAGCCCGCGCGGGCCTCACCGAAGCGCAGGCCCAGGCGGCGTATGTCGAAGTGCGCGCACCGTTTGCGGGCGTCGTAACGGCACGCATGGCCGATCCGGGAGATCTCGCACTGCCGGGCCACCCGATCGTGGTGGTTGAAGGGCAGGGGGCACGCAAGGTCGTCGCCGACCTGCCGGCCGATCAGCTTGGCCAGGTGGCGGCAGGCGACCCGGTGTCCCTGCATCGGGACGGCGCCGCCATCGAGGGCACGGTGCGCCGGGTGTCGCCATCGCTCGACACGCGTTCGCGCCGCTTTCGGGTGGAAGTGACGTCGGTTGACGCGCTGCCGTGGCCGGCGGGCGAGGTGGTGACCCTCAGCTTCAGCGGCGAGGGCACGGGTACCCGCTGGATTCCGAGCGACGCCGTCGTGCGCCGCGGACAGCTGGCCGGGGTCTTCGCGGTTGAAAACGACTCGCTGCGCCTGCGCTGGCTGCGTCTGGGCCGCGAGGTCGAAGGCCGGGTCGAAGTGCTCGCGGGCCCTGCCGGCGAGATGAACGTCGTACGGCGTCCGGCCGCAGACCTGCGCGACGGAGCGCCGGTTTCGAGCGCCAATGTCGAGCGGGTGATGAGCCGGTCCGACGCCGCCGCTGAGACGGAGGAGGCCCGGTGAAGAGCAATATTGCCGGGCGTCTCGCCGACGCCTTTCTCGATTCGAAACTGACGCCGTTGCTTATGGCGGCGGCGCTCGGGGTCGGGGCCTGGACCCTGGCCACCCTGCCATCTGAAGAAGAGCCGCAGATCATCGTGCCGCTGGCCGATCTCTACGTGCCGTACCCGGGTGCGACACCGCAAGAGGTCGAAAACCGCGTGCTCGTGCCTCTCGAAAACACGCTGTCGGGCATCGAAGGCGTTGAATACGTCTACTCGCACGCCGAGCCGGGCTTTGCCCTGGTCACGGTGCGCTACGAGGTCGGACTCGACATGGAGGAGAGCTTGGTGAAGCTCTTCTCGACCTTGATGAAGAACGCCGATCGCATGCCGCCCGGGGTGCAGATGCCCCTGATCAAGACGGTTACGATCGACGATGTGCCCTTCTTTTCGGCCACGCTCCGGGCGCCCGAGGCCGATGCCGACGAGCTGCGGCGCATCGCCGACGAGGTGCGGGTCGAGCTGATGTCGCTGCCCGACGTGCGCGATGTGTCGGTGATCGGCGGTGAGGCGCGCGAGATTCACGTGGAGCTGTTGCCCGAAAAGCTCGCCGGCTACGGCGTCGATCCCGCTTGGGTCGCGGCGCGGCTGCAGGCCGCAGGTGTGCGCTCTGATGCGGGCGAATTCACGCGCGACGGAGAGGTCGTACGTGTGGTCGCCGGCCCGTTTCTGTCGTCAGCTGACGACGTCAGCCGCGTCGTGCTCGATGTGCGCGACGGGGCCTTGGTGCAGGTCGGCGATGTCGCCCGGGTCATCGATGGTCCGGCCGAGGTCTCCTCATACACGCTGCACACCGACGTATCGGGTGCGTGGGAGCCGTTTGTGGCGCTCGCCGTTTCGAAGCGCCCAGGGGCTGACGCGACCGGGATCGGTCGAGCCCTCGAAGCCCGTATTCACGAGCTTGAGGTCCAGGTAATTCCGCGTGATGTCGAGGTGCAGATCACGCGCAACTACGGCGAGACCGCCCGCGAAAAGGTCGTCACGCTGCAAGAGCACCTGCTCATGGGCGTATTGGCTGTGGGGTTGGTTGTGGCACTGACCATGGGATGGCGTAGTGCCGTCGTGGTCATGATGGCCGTGCCCGTGACCTTTGCCCTGACCCTGTTCGTCTATCAGCTCTTCGGCTACACGCTCAACCGCGTGACGCTGTTTGCCCTGATCTTCGTAACGGGCATCGTGATCGACGACTCGATCATCGTGGCCGAAAACATGGAGCGGCATTTCTCCATGCGCGATCGCCCGCTGCGGGCTGCGGCACGGGCGGCGGTCGACGAGGTCGGCAATCCGACGATTCTAGCGACGCTCACGGTGATCGCGGCGGTGCTGCCGATGCTCTTCGTGTCGGGGCTGATGGGTCCGTATATGAGCCCGATGCCGATCGGTGCGACGATGGCCATGCTCTTTTCGCTTGGCGTGGCACTGATCATCACCCCTTGGCTGGCCTTCAAGCTGCTGAAGGGGGCCCATGAGCATGGCGAGCACGGGGGTGAGGGCTATGTGCTCGAAAAAACCAAGATTTACCGGACCTACCGCCGGTTCATGGAGCCGCTGCTTGATCGACCGGCTCGGCTCTGGGGCGCGATGGGCGTGGTCGTGGTCCTGCTGCTGGCTGCCGGCTCGATGTTCATGACGCGCACGGTGCGCATGAAGATGCTGCCGTTTGACGACAAGAACGAAATCCAAGTGATTCTCGACATGCCCGAGGGCACGCCGCTCGAGACCACGCTGGCCGTGGCACAAGACATGGCCCGGGCCGCGGCCACCGTCCCCGAAGTGGCCGACATTCAGCTGTACGCGGGTACGGCTGCGCCCCACAACTTCAACGGCATGATTCGCCATTACTACCTGCGGCGTGGGCCGACCGTGGCCGATCTGCAGGTGAATCTGGTCGACAAGGGCGATCGTAGCGCGCGCAGTCATGACGTCGCGCTGGCCCTACGCCCCCTCGTCACGGCCGCGGCCGAGAAATACGGCATTGGTGCGAGCGTGAAGGTGGCCGAAGTGCCGCCGGGACCGCCCGTCATGTCGACGTTGGTGGCTGAGGTCTACGGGCCGACGCCCGAGGCCCGCGAATCGGCCGCACGCGATCTGATGGCACGCTTTGCCGAGCATCCGTCGGTGGTCGATCTCGATTGGTCACTGCGCGATGCACAGCAGGAACTGCGCTACGAAGTCGACACCGA
>CAYVPD010000002.1:0-24512 GCA_964453545.1 uncultured Gemmatimonadaceae bacterium | reverse complement strand
GCTCGAGCCGGCGATAACTCTCCGCCAGCAGCTCGACGGGATGCATGACTTCGAGCCGCGAGCCGGCCCGGCGCAACTCGGCCCCGATCTGCATCGTGCAGCCCGGGTTGGCTGTGGCGACGACCTCGCATTGCGTCTGAAGAATCGCTCTTGCCTTGTCGTGCCCGATCGCAGAGCCCAGATCGGCGTGGGTAAGCGCGTAGATGCCAGCTCCGCCGCAGCACTCCGCCCCGTCAGGCACATCAACCACCTCAAGTTCGGGAATGGCTTGCAGCATCTGGCGCACGGGCGCGTCGACCCCTTGAGCATGCAGAAGATGACAGGGTGGGTCCCACGCGACGCGCATGGGCATCGCGCCGCCCCGACAAGGCCCTTTCTGAGCCAGAAGCTCTGACACGTCGGCTACCTGAGCCGAGAATTCCCGGGCTTGATGCGCCCATGCGGGGTCATCGGCCAGCAGGTGTCCGTACTCTTTCATGGCCGCGCCACAGCCCGCGGCATTGACGCAGATGGGTGGCGACCCCGCACGCTGCCATGCTGCGATATTGGTACGCGCCAAAGTCCGGGCGCGAGTCAGGTCTCCGGAGTGCGCATGCAACGCACCACAGCACCCTGCACCCGGCCACGGGTCGACCCGATAGCCGTTGCGGTGCAGAACCTGCCGGGTTGCCTCATTCACATGAGAAAACAGGTCGGCCTGAACGCACCCTTCGAGGCAGAGCACGGGGGTGCCCGAAGGTGCCGCATTGGGCCTGTGCGACATCGGGGGGCGTTCCAGCTCGACGACCGGCGTGGGGGCCGCTGCTGATGCGGCCATCTGCCTGAGATTTGCAGGTGTGGTGGCAGCCAGCATGCCTGCAGCCCTTTGTACGAGCGCAGGACTTGGCAGGCGCGCCAACCTGGCGGCAACACCAAGACGACGCATCACGCGAGCGAGCCAAATGAACGGTCGCCGTAGGTCGGAACGCACAAACAGTTCGGTGAGTGCGCGGTTCAAGACCGGTACGCCATCGCCCTCGTGCACGACCTGTCGGGCCTGCTCGAGCAGGCGGCCGTAGGGCACGCCCGAGGGACACACCGGCTCGCAGGCGCGACACCCGAGGCAGCGATCGATGTGCTGCTCAAAGGCCTCAGATGCTGCATCAAGCCGCCCCTCAGCCACCGCCCGCATCAGGTGCAGTCGGCCTCGGGGGGAGTCGGCTTCATCACCCAGACGTCGGTACGTGGGACAGGCAGGAAGGCAAAAGCCGCAGTGCACGCACGTGAGCAGACCCTCTCTTTCTTGTTGGAGGGTCGCCTGAAGCTGGGCGAGGGCGTCACTCACGATCGTGGCCCCGTCAGCGACCGCGATAGACGGCGATGGCTTCGCGCAGCCCGCGCAGCCATCCATGACCCCGCAAGACGACAATCGCCTCAGCCAGTCGTGTGCCCGCTGCCGAATAGGGCAACCACCAAGGTTCACGGCGAAAGCCACGATGGTGCACCAGCACGGAGCGCGTGCGCGTCATCTCGTCGAGCCCCGCCAAGCCACGACGGCGGCCGAAGCCTGAAGCTCCCACGCCACCCATCGGAAGCGCGGCAACCGCGTAGTGCGTCAGCGTATCGTTGATCGAAACCCCACCCGCCTGCAACCGCAGCGCGAGGCGGCGTCCGCGCTCCAGGTCACGGGTCCAGACACTTGCAAAGAGACCGTACTCCAGCCCGTTGGCCCTGGCGATCGCCTCGTCTTCATCGGCCACCGGCATCACCGGAAGCAGCGGGCCGAAGGTCTCGTCTTGCATCACCTTCATCTGCTCGGTCACCCCGGTCAGCAGCGTCGGAGCGACCACGTCAGTGTCGCTTTGCGGCAGTCCACCAGTGCGGGCCTGAGCCCCCTGCTCGAGCGCTTCGCGGATCTGTTCGACGACAATTGAACGCTGCGCCCCGGTGACCAAGGGCCCCACGTCGACCTCGGCGTCGCGGCCCCAGCGCAGCTTCGCCAGCGTCGCCTCAAGCCGCTCGACAAGAGCATCGTGCACGGAGGCCTCTACAAAGACGCGCTCCGTTGAAATACAGGTCTGGCCCGCGTTGAACATGGCGCCAAAGACGATGCCCTGCGCTGCGCGATCGAGGTCGGCGTCGGCCAAAACGATCGCCGGGTCTTTGCCCCCAAGCTCAAGGACCACCGGCACGAGGTGCTCGGCGGCCGCCGCCATGACCTTGCGTCCGGTCGCCGAACTCCCGGTGAACACCAGCTTGTCGACGCCAGAGCTCACCAAGGCTGCGCCCGTCGATGCATCGCCCGTGACGACCTGCAACAGCCCGGCCGGAATGCCGACCGACTCGAAGAGCTCCGGGAGTATCAGTGTGGAGAGCGGTGTGAACTCTGATGGCTTCACCACCACCGCGTTACCGGCAAACATCGCCGCCAGAACAGCATCAAGGGTCAGCGTCAGCGGATAGTTCCACGGCGTGATCGCCCCGACCACGCCGAACGGCTCGTGGTAGACATGTGCCGACTTGCCGCGAATCCAGCCCGTCGAAACGGCACGATCTTTCAGGTGCTTGGGTGCGACAGCGGCGTAGAAGCGTATGGCTTCGATCGCCGACAAGACCTCTGCATAGCCCTCAGCCCTTGGTTTGCCGGTTTCGGCACAGACCGTGTCCGTTAGCCGCTCTCTCTCCTGAGCCAGACACTGCGCGAAGCGCTCGAGCAAGGCGACGCGCCGCCGCAGCGGCAGAGCGATCCACCGGCTTTGTGCCTCTCGCGCACGCGCCACAGCCGCAGCGACCTGGGCTGCATCGAAGATCGGCACCTCGACCAGCAGGCGACCGTCGCGTGGTGCGTACACCGGTATGGATGTCTCACTCATTCATCGACTCGCCGAATCAGCTGATGTGTGCAGCTGCATGAACACCTGTTCGATCTCTTGATTCCACCGTTCGACCTGCGCGGACTTGGGTGAAGGATCAGGGGGCAACTGCGCCGCCTGCAGTACGCCCTGATCGACGCGAAGCCACGCGGGCACGCCGGCGGGAACGAGGGCCACGGCCTCGGCCGTGCGCCCGACGAAGCCGGCCTGAGTCGGAAAGGTATGCGCAGCCTCAGGGGTCTCGACAGCCGACCGCACTTCAACACGCAGCGCATCGGCCAGCTCAGGTGCGGCACGGTCGGCACGCAGAGCCAGCTCTGATGCCACGCCTTCAAGCTGCGTGATCGCCGCTTCGACCGCCGCGGTCTGCCCCATGACGCGCGCCACAAGCATTGCCTTGGCATCGTGCCATCCCAACTCCAGCGACGCCAAGTCGACTGTGCACGCTGCCCAGGCATCGGCGAGCGCGGCCAACTTCATGGGTGAGTCGGCAACTGCGACGATGGAACGGTCGGCCGGCGGCCGATGATCCAGCCGCAGCGTGACCCGCGAAAGACGACCCAGACGACCCCGACTTCCCACCAGCAGACGCACGATGTCAAAGCCTGCGACATTTTTGACGACGCGCCCACCGAGTGCGACCGCGTGTTGCGGGTTGAGCTGCAAGGTGCAGCCGAGCACGAGGTCTCGCATGGCGCCATGACTGAGGGCCAAGGCGCCTTGGTAGCCCTGCTGCACCAGCGACTCGAGCGTCATGTGCTCCACGCCCGGTCCATCGACCGCCAGCCACTGTCCGTGCGGTGCGGTGTGTTCGTGCAGTTCTTGCAGCGTCCAATGGGCGGGCGCCGTGATGACGAAATCGGCCGGTTCGTAGATGAGGTCCGGCTCAGGTGCGCCAGACGTGGTGTCGGGAAGGTTGGTCGCCGTGCCGTCAGACTCAGACGTGGCCTCGGGGAGTACCTTGCCGCGATTCCAGTTGTGCGCGCGATCAAAGACGGCTCGTACCTGCCGCTGCAGCCAGAGCGAAGTGGGGGAATGCACCAGCGGCATGTAATCACGCTTGTCCAACCCCACGCCATGCTCACCCGTGATTGTGCCTCCGTGGTCGACACACAATTGCATGATCTCTTTGGACACCGCCTCGACGCACTTCACCTGATCGGGATCGCGTCGATCATAGCCGATGTTGGGGTGAAGATTGCCATCACCCGCGTGGAACATGTTGGCGATCATCAGGCCGGTTCTCTCGGCGATCTGATCGATCTCCGCGAGCACGGCGGGCAAGCGAGATCGCGGCACCGTCGCGTCTTGAACCAAGAGGTCCGGGGCGAGACGTCCCATGGCACCAAAGGCTTTCTTGCGGCCCTTCCAGAGCGCGGCACGCTCTTCGTCATCGCGCGCCTCACGCAACTCAAGCGCATTGTGCGCTGACAAGATTGCTCGGGCCTGCTGGGTCTCGGACGAAAGCCCCGCCTCGTGGCCGTCGAACTCGACCACGAGCACGGCGCCGGCATCGCGCGGATAGCCCGCGGCAAAGATGCTCTGCTCGACCGCAGTGATCGTGTGGCGATCCATGATCTCGAGCGCGGCAGGTAGCAACCCGCTGGCCATCACCGCAGAAACTGCCGCACCCGCCTCTTCCATGCGTCGAAACGACGCCAGCAGGGTCCGCACGCCAACGACATCGGGAACCAGGCGAGCATCGATCTCGGTGACCAGCCCGAAGCAGCCCTCAGATCCGACAAAGAGCCCTGTGAGATCAAGCTCGTTGGCGCAGTGCTCCCGATCGAGTTCGACGATCTCGCCCTCGGGTGTCACCACCGTGAGCCCCATGATGTAGCGCGACGTCACCCCATACTTGAGACAGTGCGGCCCACCCGAGTTCTGCGCGACGTTGCCGCCAATGGTACAAGCCGTCTGCGATGACGGGTCGGGGGCATATCTGAGCCCATACGGCGCGGCGGCCCGCGAAAGGTCGGAGTTGACCACGCCGGCCTGCAGGCGCGCCCGACGGCGGGGCACATCAAGACTGATGATACGGTTCATGCGCGCCGTGCCCATTACCACACTCCCGGGCGTCGGCACGCATCCGCCGGCCAGTCCCGTGCCGGCACCTCGTGGTACCACCGGCACGCCGGCCTGGTGCAGCAGGCGCACGACTTCAGCCGCCTGCCGGGTATCTTCCGGAAGCACCACAGCGCTTGGCTGCCCGCGATGATGCACCAGCCCGTCAGACTCGTAGACGAGCAGTCGGTCGGGCTCCGAAATCACGGCCCCGGGCGACACGATCTGCTTCAACGCGGCAATGAGCGGTGACGTCATGCTGTCACGATACCCCGCCTCACCCGTGCGTGTCTATGTGATGCAGCAGAGCTTCGAGCGACTTCTGCGCTGCCTGCTCATAGCGCGCGGGCACCCGCCCTGCGTAGACCACTTCGAAGAGCTTGTCAGGGTCTGCCTGAGGATTCCGCTCCCGAAGTCGCCGAACCTGCTCGATACGCGCTCGTCGATGCGACGCGAAACGATCGAGGGCGTCGTTGGGGTCTTCGATAATCGGCCCATGCCCGGGATAGATCGTGCGCACGCCCAACGCCTTCACCCGTTCGAGCGAGTCGAGGTAGTCGGCGACACTGCCAGGGTACTCACCCACCCAGGTCGTGTCTCCACGACCCAGAATCAGGTCGCCGGCAAAGAGCGCCTTTGGCAACGGCCAATGGACCACGACGTGGTCGCGGGCATGCCCCGGGGTGGCGACCAAAATCAGCTCGCCGAGATCAGTCTCGATGCGCGTCTCGTGTCGGGGTTGAACGAGTCGCACCTCTGGAGGTGACGGTTGCTCGGCAAGCGCTGCGATCAAGGGCCCGGTCGCACCCGAGTGATCGGCGTGATGGTGGGTCACCACCACCGAGACCCGCGTCGCTTGGTGGCAGTGTGCGACAAGGGCCCGAATGTGTGATGGCACATTCGGGCCCGGATCGATCACCGCCAGATCGTACTGGCCGATCAGCCAGCTATTTGTACCCTCAAGCGTAAAGGGGCCGGGATTGGGTGCGCACACCCGCACAGCTGCGAGGTGCTCACCGCGGCCCCCCAAGCTCACCGACGCTCAGACGCGATCTGTTCGGCCAGTTTGTCGGCAATGCCCTGCAGCAGAATCTCGTCTTCTTCAGTGAAGGCAGCCTTTTCTGAAGAGTCGATGTCGATCTGACCGAAGATGTCATCGCCAGCGCGAATCAGAACGACGAGCTCGGACTGCACCTCAGGGTTGCACGAGAGGTAGTTCTCGACCTTCGAGACGTCGTCGACCTTGATGTTGCGCTTCTCAGCGATCGCCGTGCCGCAGACACCCGTACCCACCGGAATGCGTGCGTGCTCCGTCGCTGAGCCAACGTAGTTATGAAGCCAGAGATCGTTCTTCTCGGCATCGAAGAGATATACGCCAACCCAATCGAAGCGTGAATCAGACTTCTCGATGCGGCGAACGGCGTGGCGGAGGAGTGCGTCGGAGAGGTGCCCCTCGTCGCGCATCTGTTGAAGATCTTTGATCAGCTCGGTGTCCGACATGCTGGCGGTTTCCTGTGGGGTTGTTCGAAAAATGGAGCGGCCATGCGACGCGCTCTGTTGTTGTCAGATCTAGCCCTGAAGGCTAAAAACGACCTTCGGGCGAGTCAATCGTGCAGGTCGACCCTGCGCTCACGCCCCGGGGCGAGGGATGAAGCTATCGCGGGGTGAAGTCGGTGTTGGGTCCAAGACTACGCACAAAGGCCGCAAG
This sequence comes from uncultured Gemmatimonadaceae bacterium, assembly GCA_964453545.1. Taxonomy (GTDB): domain Bacteria; phylum Gemmatimonadota; class Gemmatimonadetes; order Longimicrobiales; family Gaopeijiaceae; genus Gaopeijia. The sequence continues at coordinate 17,888 of CAYVPD010000002.1, read as the reverse complement.
CAGACGCGCCGTATTGTGCAGATCAGAGAGGCTGACGAGTTCGTTGGGCGAATGCATGTAGCGATTGGGCACCGAGACGAGCCCAGTCGGCACGCCGCCTCGCGTCAGGTGGATGCCGTCAGCATCGGTATGTGTGGCTCGTGGCTGCGCCTGAATGCTGTAGGGAATCCCCTCTTTTTCGGCGACCTCGACGAGATGCTCAAAGACCATCGCATGGGCGGCTGAGCCCCGACTCAGCACAGGTCCGCCCCCGATGCGATGGTCGCCCAGCTCCTTCTTGGGCACATCAGGTACATCGGTGGCAAAGGTGACATCGACGACCAACGCGACCTGCGGCTCAAGGGCAAAGGCGCTGGCGCGTGCCCCACCCCCCTGATAGCCGATCTCTTCTTGCGTCGTCGCCACGGCAAAGGCGCCCGCAACCAGCGGGGCAGCGTCGGCCTTGAGCAGGCGCAGCGCCTCGAGCACGACAAACGCGCCGATGCGGTTGTCGATCGCTCGGCTGGCAACGCGGTCGCCGGCCAGACGCACGAAGGGTTGGTCGAGCACCATGGCGTCGCCGACTCGAATGCCGAGCTTGCGGGCCTCATCGCCATTCGCCGCCCCAACGTCGACCCAAAGATCCCGCGTGCGCGTCGCCTTGCTGCGTTCGTCGGGTTCGATGAGGTGGATCGCCTTTCGCCCGATCAACCCCACGACATCGCCCTCCCGAGTCAGAATGCGCACGCGCTGTCCCACCAAGACTTGTGGGTCCCAGCCCCCGATCTCGGCCACGTGCAGATACCCCTCGTCGTCGATGTGGGTGATCTGCAGCCCGATCTCATCGACGTGCCCGGCCATCATGACGCGGGGTGTGCCCTCGGGGTTGAGTGCCGCAAACGAGTTGCCGTTCACATCGACGCGCACGTCATCGGCAAAGGTCGTCGCCTCATCTCGCCACACCCGTGCGGCCCGTGCCTCAAACCCGCTCGGGCCCGGAGCCTCGAGCAGGTGTTCCAGAAATGCTGTATCGTGAGTCATGTGCTGCGCCTACACCGGTGCGGTGCAAGCAGATCCCGCTCTCGAAGACCCCGTATTGCGGCGGACCCCGTCTTCCAGCCCGGGGTATCGCCGACAGGGTTTGCATTCACCAGCGGCAGGTGCTTTTCATGGAGCAGACGTACTTTCGCAAAGGGTTCGGCCTCAAAGCTGAGGTGAAGCCCCTGATCGATGCTGAGTACCATTCGTACCTCGTGGAGCGCATTCGCTCGCGTGGCTACGAAGACACGATCGGTGACGTCACTGTTCGTCTCGCGCAGGAGTTCGGCTTCTGCTACGGCGTCGATCGTGCCGTCGATTATGCCTATGAAACGGTGATGAAATTCCCCGACAAGAAGATCTACCTCGTCGGCGAAATCATTCACAACCCGCACGTGAATCGCCGCATGACCGAGATGGGCATTCGCTTCATCTATCCCGACGATCAGGGCCAGTTCGACTTCTCACACATCGAATCTGACGACGTCGTGCTCATGCCGGCCTTTGGTGTGACGATTCAGGCCTTCGAAGAGCTGAAGCAGATCGGCTGTGTGCTCGTCGACACGACTTGTGGCTCGGTCTTGCATGTCTGGAAGCGTGTCGAGGGCTATGCAAAGGATGGCTTCACGGCCCTGATTCACGGCAAATACAAGCACGAAGAATCTCGGGCCACCGCCTCGCAGGCCCTGAAGTATCCTGACGGCAAGTACATCATCGTGCGCGACATGGACGAGGCGATGCTGGTCTGTGACTTCATCGCAGGGCGTCCGGGACACCTTTCGCGTGAAGCCTTCATGGAGCACTTCGCCGAAAAGGCCACCGAAGGCTTTGATCCCGACCTGCACCTGCAGCGCATCGGTGTGGCCAACCAGACCACGATGCTCGCCAACGAGTCGCTGGCGATCGGCGGTCGGGTGCGTGAAGCCTTCGTTGAGCGCTTTGGCGAGACGTCGGTCGTTCCAGGGCCCGATGAGCGCTACCGTACCTTTGGCACCATCTGCTCGGCAACGCAGGAGCGACAAGACGCAGTCAAAGAGATGATGAAGAGCCCGCCTGACATCATGCTCGTCATTGGCGGATACAACTCGTCAAACACCAATCATCTCGCTCACATGTGCCAACAGTACACGACGACGTTTCACATCGAAGACGCGTCATGTATTGATACCGAGACGGGAACGATCCGCCATAAACCCGAACTCGCGGCCGATTGCCCTGAGTTGACGGAGGTCGACTGGTTGCCGTCTGAGCCGTTCAACTTGGGCGTGACTGCCGGCGCTTCGACGCCCAACAACAAGATCGGCGAAGCCGTGGTGCGCATCTTGAAGATTCGGGGCGTCGAGCTTGAAGAAGAAACGCCCTCGGTTCAGCCCGCCTGACGCTTTCCAAGCTTCTTGAGCAGATAGCGCATCTGCTCCTGCTCTTCGACGTCGAGCACGGAGACCATGTCGACGATCAGGTCGGCATGATGAGGGAAGACTTCGGCGACCAGATCTGCCCCCTTCGGCGTCAGCTTCGCCATGATGACGCGGCGATCTTCATCGGAGCGCTCCCTGCGAACCAGCCCGTGTGCCTCGAGGCGGTCCATCACGTAGGTAACGTTGCCCCCGGTGACCGTGAGCTTGTCTGCGAGTTCGCCCAGGGGCAGTGGACCGAGATGGTAGAGCGCCTCGAGCACGCCGAACTGCGGCGCCGTCAGGCCGAACTCCAGCACCTTTGACGACAGCGCGCGGGCGAAGGTCGAATACGCCCGGGCAAGCGAAACCCAGAGCCGGAGCGCGCGGTGTTCGTCGACGCTCGACTCCCGGGCTCCCGTGACCTTCTTGTCGCGAACAACAGGGTCGTCTTTCCGATCCATCGCCTTGGTGTGTGAGGTGCGGGCCTCCTCCCTCAAGAGAGGCGGCCCCAGCACCACAGGGGTCAGATGTGAATGGCGCGTCCGAGCGCGGCCAGTGCGGCCTCGGCCACGCCCTCCGACAACGTCGGATGCGGATGCATGGCCAACTCCATCTCTTCAACCGTCGACTCCAGATGACGTCCGACGACGAACTCGGCAATCAGCTCCGTAGCGTGCGGGCCGACGATGTGCGCGCCCAAGATCTCGGAGTACTTCTTGCCGCGAATCAGCTTGATGAACCCATCGGTGTGACCGGCTGCGACCGCACGGCCCACACCAACCCACGGGAACTTGCCCACCTCGATCTCGTGACCAGCCGCGAGCGCCTGCTCCTCGGTCAGTCCGATTGATGCGACCTCGGGGTGGCAGTAGGTGCAGTTCGGCACGTTGTCGTAATCGACAGAGTGGTGCCCCACGCCGGCGATGTGTTCAACACACGAAATGCCCTCATGCGATGCCTTGTGGGCCAAGAGCTGGCGACCCGCAACATCGCCGATGGCATAGACGCCTGGCACATTGGTCTGCAGGTGGGCATCGACCTTGATGAAGCCGCGCTCATCGGTTTCGACGCCGGCCTTGTCGAGGCCAATGTCTTCACTGTTGGGCGTACGGCCCACCGCAGCCAGAACACGATCGACCTTGAGCGTCTGCGTGTCGCCCTTCTTGTCTTTGAAGGTGACCTGCGCGCCGTCTTTTCCGATTTCAACCGATTCGAAGCGCGCACCGGTGTGAATGTCGATGCCACGCTTCTTGTAGGTACGCTCCATGAACGCAGAAACTTCAGCGTCTTCGAGGGGCAGTACGCGATCCATGGCCTCGACCACGGTGACCTTGGTGCCATACGACTCATAGATATCGGCGAATTCCATGCCGATCGCACCGGCACCAACGATCAGCAGCGAGCCCGGTGCCTTCGTGTTCATCAAAGCACCGGTCGACGACCAGATGCGATCTTCGTCGATCTGGAGCGTCGGAAGGCTGCGCGGCCGTGAGCCCGTTGCGATGATGATGTTCTTTGCCGAGATCGTGCGAGTGGTGCCTTCGTGGGTCACTTCGACCTTGCCAGCACCGGCCAGTCGGCCACGGCCCGGAACGTGGGTGACCTTGTTCTTCTTGAAGAGACCGGTAACGCCGCGATTGAGCTGGTCGGCAACCCGCCGCGACCGCTCCTGGGCTGGCGAAAAGTCAAACTTGATCTCTTTTCCCGAGATACCGTGCTGCTCGCCCGACTTGACTTCGTTGACGAGAAGCGCGCTCGTGAGCAGCGCCTTGGTAGGAATGCAGCCGATGTTCAGACAGACTCCGCCGAGCTTGTCTTCTTCAACACAAGCCACGTTCAGGCCGAGCTGCGAAGCGCGGATGGCACCCACATAGCCACCGGGTCCACTTCCGACAATTACGAGATCAAAGACATCATCTGCATTGGCCTTGGCCGCCACGATTGTACCTCCGTTTAAGGGTCACGCCGGGGAGGGCCGGCGGAGACGTCGCGTGGAGTCGCGAAGTTATCCCCACGAACCGTGCCCGGTAAAGACCGTATCACACGCGCTTGACGTCCAAGCCCCGAAGGCGAGAGCACATGTCTGCAAAGACACCGCAGAGCGACGACATCTTGAGCTTCGACATCGAGGGCTTTGAGGTACTGGTCGGGCGAAATGCTCGCGCCAATGACCGCCTGAGCCTGAAAGTGGCACGACCTCGTGACCACTGGATGCATGTCGCCGGTGTGCCAGGTAGCCATGTGGTGGTCCGGGTACCTTCGGGGACCGATACCGCGCCACGGGCCGTGCTCGAAGCCGCCGCACAGTTGGCCATCAAGCACTCAAAAGCGGCCGAAGCTACCGGAAAAGTCGCCGTGCATCACTGCCGGGCCGGAGATATCGCGAAGTCGCGGGGCGCCCCTACAGGGCAAGTGCAATTGCGACGCTTCGAGACGCTGCGGGTCTACGCCCCCGGCTCGGGTGCGACCTGATCCCAGAAGCTCTCGCTACCGTCGATGCCTTCGGCGGGCTCGAGCCCCAGCAGGCGGGTGACCAGCGGGTAGACCTGAACATTTTCGAAGGGCTCGAGCAGGGTCGCATCAGCCAGTCCCGGGCCCTCAGCCATGAAGAGCGCCCGCATCGAGGTGATCTGGTTGTCCCAGCCATGCGTAAAGCTACCTCGAGCCGGCCGATCATTGCGCGGGAAAACCGCCCACCCTGAATCCGGCAGCACGATGACGTCGCCGATGCGCGGATTTCCACGATAATGCAGACGAGCCGGACTCTCCTCCGTCAGATAAGCCGTAACGTGGCCGAGCCCTTGATTGATGGCATCACGCACCCTTCGAGCCTCGCTGCCACCTCCGTCGACGAACAGGTTTCCGTTGGGGCCGGACTCAGCCACACGAATGCCGTCGAGCGAGCCCAACGCGTCTTCGAGATACTCGATGTTGTCGGCCGTATAGCCGTCCATGCCGTGGTCAGCGGTGATGATCAGGTTGACCTGGTCGGCGTGAGGCAGTGAAGCGAGCCCTTCACGCAGCTGCTTCACCAGAGCGTCAGCCTCGGCAACGGCCTCGGCGACTTCGGGACTGCTGGGACCAAACTCGTGGCCGGCTCCGTCAACCATCGAAAAGTACAGCGTGATCAGATGCGGACGCGCACTGTCAGGGTATGAGAGCCATTCCACGACCTGATCAATGCGTGAGGCGTTGGTGATGCGCTCATCGAAGCGCCGCCAATAGCTCGGCCTGACGCCCATGACGTCAGCTTCTGAGCCGACCCAAAAAAAACTCGCGGCCACCATGCCCTGGCGCTCGGCAGTGACCCAGATGGGCTCCGCTTGATACCACTCCCCGTTTTCGACCTTGTCGCGATCCCCGATGCGATACGTCTCGTCGCGATCCGGATCATAGAAGGTGTTGGCGACGATCCCGTGCTTCGCCGGATAAACTCCCGTAGCGAGCGAGTAATGGTTGGGGAATGTCTTGGTCGGATAAACCGGAATCATGCCCTCGCGAGCCCAGACACCAGCCTCAGCCATGGCAAGCATCTCGGGGGGGCGAAGGTTGTGCATGTATGACGCGGCAAAGCCGTCAAACGACACCAGCACGACATAGGGTGCTTCCAACCACATGTCGGCATTTCGCCCCGCTGTTGGCGCTTCGGCGTCTGCCGCTTCCAAGCTGACGGCTGAAGCGTTGCCACCACCGTCCGACGCCTGGCACGCCGATGAAAGCAGCACGAGCAGCATCAGACCGAGCCACCCGGCCCGAGCCCGTGCCATCGCCAGCTTCGATTCAGTGCAGAGGTTCGGTGCTGGCACTTGGGTGCTGGCGTGCATGGTCAAACCGGTCTGAAAGTGGGCTGGCTTGCTGCGTTCAGAAACACAGGTGCTGGCGTGCGGTTTTGGCTCGTGTGGGGCGATCTACAGCAGCATCGCGGCAGGCTCTTCAAGCATGCCCTTGAGCGTCTGCAAGAAACGGGAGCCCTGTGCGCCATCGATCACGCGATGATCACAGCTCATCGTGATGCGCATGCGGGGACGTACCTCGACTCGGCCCTCAACCACGGCTGGGATCTCTTCAACCGCCCCGACCGCCAAAATTCCGGCCTCCGGGGGATTGATGATGGCCGTGAACTCACGAATCCCGAACATGCCGAGATTCGACACTGAGAAGGTGCTGCCCGTGTACTCGTCAGGCGACAGCCGCTTCTCTCGCGCACGGCTGGCCATCTCTCGCACCTCTCGCGAGATCTGAACAATGCCCTTGCGATCGGCGTGCTTCACCACGGGGGTGATCAAGCCGTCGTCGACAGCGACCGCGACCCCGATGTGCACATGATGGAAGCGACGAATGTGGTCGTCATGCCAAGCCGAGTTGCACTCCGGGTGCTTGGCCAGCGCGGCTGCCGTCGCCTTCAGCACGAAGTCGTTGACCGACACTTTGTCTCCCGAGCCAGCAAGCAGCTCGTTGACCGACGCGCGAGCCGACTGCACACGCGCCATGTCGATCTCGACCGTCAAGAAGAAGTGCGGTACCGGCGACAGCGACTCTGTGAGGCGCCGCGCAATGGTCTTGCGCATCTGGCTCACGTTCAATGCATCGAAGCCCTCGGTCGCGCCTGCGTCGCTCCACGGCTGCGGAGCCGGGGCTGTAGGTGCACGGCCGGCCGCTGGCGCTCCCGGAGCAGTCGCCTGCACCGAACCCTGTGCCGCCCCTGCGGCTGGAGCGCCACCAGCACTGCGTGCCTCTTCGACGTCGCGCTTGACGACCCGCCCACCCGGGCCAGAGCCCGCGACGATCGACAGATCAAGCCCGGCTTCTTCAGCCAGTTTGCGCGCCAGCGGCGATGCCTTGACCCGTCCACCCGTTTCCTGCGCTCCGGACACCTCATCTGGAGGTGCCTGGGGCGCCTGCGCTACCGGCGCCGACGGCTCGGCAGGTGCTGCAGCACTCGCGGCTTCGGCCGGTGCCGCAGCCGGTTCCGAATCGCCCGACCCACCAGCACCAACGATGGCGGAGATGTCTTCGTCGGCTGAGGCGATCACCCCGATGACCTCACCGATCGGCGCTGCCGATCCGGCCTGAAGCAAGATGCGACGCAAGATGCCGTCACCTCGGGCCACGAGCTCCATGGTCGCCTTGTCGGTCTCGATCTCTGCGAGAATGTCGCCGTTGGCGACGACATCGCCCTCAGACTTCAGCCACCGCACGATCTGGCCCTCTTCCATCGTCGGAGAGAGCGCTTCCATGTGCACCTTGGTCGCCATATCAGAGTCGTCGTTCGGTTATCAGGAATCAGAAAAGTCCGCAGACCCCATCGGGGATCAGCGGTAGAGCACGCGCCGGCAGGCGTCAATCACACGCTCGGCAGAGGGCTTTGCGAGCTGCTCGAGGTTCTTCGCATAGGGCATCGGCACATCAGCCTGCGTGACCCGCAAGACCGGTGCATCGAGCCAGTCGAATGCCTCTTCTTGGATCATCGAGACGATCTGGGCACCCACACCCGCAAACGCCCATCCCTCTTCCAAATAGATGGCCCGGTTCGTCTTCTTCACTGAAGCAAGAACCGTATCGATGTCGAGAGGGCGGATCGTTCGCAGATCGACCACCTCGACCGAAACGCCCTCGCGGTCCAGCTTGGCCGCCGCCTGTAGTGCGGTATGCACGGTCTTGCCATGGGTAACGATCGTGACGTCGCTGCCCTCATTCTTCACGTCGGCCAACCCGAGCGGAATGACAAAGTCGTCATCGTCGGGCACTTCGCCCTTGAAGTTGTAGAGCAGCTCGCCCTCCATGAACGCGACGGGATCGTTGTCGCGGATCGCCGCCTTCAGCAGGCCCTTGGCGTCGGCCGGAGTCGCGGGCGTGACAACCTTGACCCCAGGCGCATGCACGTACCACGTCTCGCAAGCTTGGGAATGCTGAGCCGACAACTGAAGGGCAGCGCCGTTGGGGCCGCGGAACACGATCGGACAGGGCATCTGACCTGCCGACATGTAGCGCAGCTTGGCCGCTGAGTTGATCACCTGATCCAGCGCGAGCAGGCTGAAATTGAAGGTCATGAACTCAATCACTGGCCGCAGGCCCGCCATGGCCGCACCCACGCCGAGACCGGCAAAGCCGAGCTCAGCAATCGGCGAGTCAACCACCCGCTGGTCACCAAACTCTTCGAGCAGCCCCTTGGAGACCTTGTAGGCGCCGTCGTACTCTGCGACCTCCTCGCCCATCAAGAAAACGTCAGGGTCACGCTCCATCTCTTCGCGCAATGCGGCGTTGAGGGCATCGCGATAGGTCATTTCAGCCATCAGCCCTGCCCCCCCATGGGCTCACGCCCGTCAACAAAGAGCCGGCCGTGCGGATTGAGGTCGGCGTAGACATCGCGATACAAGGTTTCGGGGTCGGGCAGCGGGGCGGCATCGGCCTTGTCGAAGGCGTCTTGCGCGATAGCGCGGACCCGGGCGTCCATGGCATCAAGTGCCTCCTGGTCCAGCAGGCCCTGCTCCATCAGCACATCACGCAGCAGCAAGATCGGGTCCTGCTGAGTGATCTTTCCTTCAACCTCTTCCTTGCTGCGATACGTGCCCGAGACGGGGTCTGACATCGAGTGACCCTTGAAGCGGTAGGTTCGCACGTCGACATAGCGCGGACCCCCACCATGACGAACCTCGTCGGCAAGCTGCTCGAAATGCGCATAGGTCTCGAGCACGTTTTGACCATCGACGATCGACGTCGGAATGCCGTACGAGCAGGCCTTTTCGTGAATCTCGGTCTTCGACACACGGCTGAACGCAGTGCCCATGCCGTATTCATTGTTCTCGACCACGTAGATCACTGGCAGATTCCAGATCGCGCTCATGTTCAGCGCTTCGTGGAAGGCGCCCTGATTCACGGCCGCATCGCCCATGAAGCAAACCACGACCCGATCTTCAGACCGATACTTGAAGGCCCAACCCATGCCCGCAGCCAGCGGCACTTGGGCGCCGACGATGCCGTGCCCCCCCATGAAGCCGCGCTCTACGTCGAACAGGTGCATCGACCCACCCTTGCCACCTGAACAGCCCGTGCTGCGCCCGAAGAGCTCTGCCATCACCGAATCCGGCGACATGCCCTTGGCCAGCGCCTGAGTATGCTCCCGGTAGGCCGAGATCACATAGTCATCGCGACGAAGCGGCAAAATGCAGCCGGCGGCGGCCGCCTCCTGACCGATGTGCAGGTGACAGAAGCCGCCGATCTTGCCGATGGCATAGGCTTCTTCGGCTTTTTCTTCAAATCGCCGAAACAGCAGCATTTGCTCGAGCAGTTCGAGCGCCCGCTCTGGGAGAATTCCCTTCAGAGCATCGCCTGCTGCACCTGATTTCTTCTTGGGCGTCCGCTTCTTTTCGGCGGTGGGGCTCGCCATTGTCACGGTCTCCGCTGGGTTGAACGTCCAATCTCGATCTGTACGAGATCGGGCTGTCTCTGGTTGAGTTCTAGGCGCAATTCTGCGGGTGCAGGAATGTCGGCCTCAAGAACTGAAGTGATCGATCCGGGAGCTCCCACCTCGACTTCGCGGGCCTGCTCCTTGGCGTGGTAGCTGGAACGAACAAGAGGGCCTGACTCCACGTGCTTGAAGCCGTACTCCTCTTCGCCAATTCGCTTCCACTCGGCAAACTCGTCTGGGGTCACCCACCGCGCCACAGGAATGTGTTGTGGTGATGGCCGCAGGTACTGACCGAGTGTCAAAATGTCGACGCTGGCCTCGCGAAGATCGGCCATGGCCTGTCGAAGCTCATGCGGCTCTTCACCCATGCCGAGAATGATGCCGGTTTTCGTGAGAATGTCGGGCGCAATCTTCTTTGAGGCACCAAGAAATGAGATGGAACGCCAGTAGCGTCCTCCCGGGCGTACATCCGGGTGCAGGCGGTCCACGGTTTCAAGGTTGTGTCCAAGAATGGCGGGTCTGGCCTCGAGCACGGTCGCCAGAGACTCCTCGTCACCCTTGAAGTCGGGAATCAGCACCTCGACGGAGCAGTCCGGCAGGACATCGCGAATGCGCCGGATCGTTTCGGCATAGATGGCAGCTCCACCGTCAGCGAGCTCGTCTCGATTCACGCTCGTGATCACCACGTGCTCAAGCTCCATCGAAGCACATGTCTCGGCCACCCGACGGGGCTCATCAAGGTCGAGTTCCGTGGGCATGCCGTGCGCCACTCCGCAGTATTTGCAGGCGCGCGTGCAGACATCACCGAGGATCATGAACGTCGCTGTGCCCGCCTCCCAACACTCACCGATGTTCGGGCATCCAGCCTCTTCGCAGACCGTATGGAGTGACTCGCTGCGCATCATCTTCTTGAGGCGCAGGTAGTTGGGTCCACCGGGCGAACGCACCTTGAGCCATTCCGGCTTCCGGGTGCGCAGCGGGATCGTGTCGAGCCCTTCATGGGCCCGAATACGAGACGTTCCCTTGGGCTTGACGACACCCGTGTTCTTGCCGGACGGGGCATAACCCCGCGCGGCAGGCGTCAGTTCTTCTTGCGATGTATCACTCACGGTGCGTCCTCCACCGGATGAAAGTCAGGCAAAACTTGGGCCTGCGCCGCCACGCGGCGGGAACCTCGGCTGCAGAAACACAGTCGGAAATGATAGCCCGTCCCACTGATACCAAACAAGGCGCTCAGGACTGCGACAAAGGCGCTGCAGGTCGGTGTCCGTTCTGCGTCTCAAAACGATGCAGAACGAACTCGACGGCCTCGGCTGGGTCATCCGTCACACAGAGTTGGTCCAGGTCGGCTGCTGAGATCTTGCCCTCCCGCAGCATCGTGTCTCGGAGCCAATCGAGCATACCAGACCAGTAGGCGCGGCCAAACAGCACAACCGGAAAGTTTTGCACCTTGCCGGTCTGGATGAGCGTCAGCGCCTCGAACAGCTCATCGAGCGTACCGAAGCCGCCAGGAAAGATGACGAAACCGTCAGAGTACTTCACGAACATCGTCTTGCGAACAAAGAAGTACCTGAAGTCGATCGCCAGATCTACAAAAGGATTGGTTCCCTGCTCGAAGGGCAGTTCGATATTGCAGCCGATCGAAGCTACACCCGCTTCACGAGCCCCTCGGTTGGCCGCTTCCATCATGCCCGGGCCGCCGCCGGTAATGATTCCGAAACCAGCCTTTCCCATCGCACATGCCGTGTCGACGCAGAGCTGGTACATCGGGTCTCGGGGACCCACCCGCGCTGAGCCGAAAATCGAGACGCAGGGACCCTGACTGGCCAGCGCTTCGAACCCCTCAACAAACTCGCCCATGATGCGGAATACCCGCCATGAATCCCGGGCCAGCATGAGGTCGGGCGACTTGCTCAGCTCGGTGATCGCCGAGGTCAGAAAGCGTTCGTCTTCGGTCTCCCGCGAGGGAGGAGGGGGGGGAGTTACGTCGGCGTTGGACGGAATCTCTGCCCCTTCGTCAAATGGCTCACTGCTCATGGGTCACCCACCCGCGAACTGGCGTGCGTTGGCGCGAAGGCTCGCCATCATGCTTGAGTGCGCGTTGTAGTCCGCGTTCCCACTGGCCATTTGCTCATCATAGACCTCGATGATGTGCGCGAAGTATTCCTGAGCGAGGGCTGAATCTCCTTGCTCACGTGCGGCCTCACCCGCCGCGTGCAGCAGAAGGAGGTGGTCGGGGTCGACATCGAGCCCTCCCTGCGCCGTCGCGAGCGCACCTTCGAGATCCATGCCCGTGCGCTGCAACGAAGACAGGTGAAACAGACCATCGAGGTCGAGAGGTTGTGCCCTCTCGTAGGCCTGAACCGCCATCGGAAGAAACTGCATGGCCTGAGTGGAGTCGCCCTGCTCAGCCGCAGACATGACGCGCGCAAAGAGGCGATCGGCCGCCTCCCGCGGCGTCATCTGGCTCAGATCGACTGCCGCGGCTCCTGTCGGGGCCACTGGGCTGGCTCCCGCACTACCGCCGCCCGCCCCGGGGCCCACCTGATCGGGGCGAAGAATGGGCCACGCGACAACAAGTGTCAGGGCGATAAAGAGACCGGCCGCTGCCCACCAACCAATTCTGGAGTCTGAAGCGCCTGCGCCTTGGGTCTGTGCAATGCGGGGGCTCGTTCCACTTGTCCGCGCTGAGGTAGACGAAGCCGATCGAGCTCCGGCAGCGCCCGAGGCCGGCGCCGGCGGCACCGCAGACACGACGGCAGCGCCACACTGGGTACAGAAGCGACTATCAGGGGCCAGGGCGTGTCCACATTGTGTGCAGTGACGCGCTCCGAGAGCAGTTCCACAGCTGGCGCAGAAGTTGCCCGAGGCGGCAGCCCCGCATGAAGGGCACGAGAGAGAGTTTGACATCGGAGGGCTCAAGCGTGGTCGAAGCGCATCGGGCCGCAGCCCGTCGACGCTCAGATGGTAGGGTAGGACACCGGGCGCGACAATGGGCGAGCCGGCCTCCCAGTGGAGACTCGAGGGCTGATAAACCCGTCAGAGATTCGATGGATGATCGAGAAACACACTCTCGATGCCGAAGTGCGCCGCAAGACAGTCGGCGAGAGCTCGCACACCAAAGGTTTCGGTCGCGTAATGACCCGCATAGACCAGATTCACTCCAAGCTCATGGGCCTCGGCGAAGGTGTGGTGCGCGCCTTCACCCGTGACCAGCGTGTCGTAGCCCTCTGCCGAGGCTTCGGCGAGAAAGCTTCCGCCCGCCCCCGTGACCACAGCCACGCGTGCGACGTCCCTGGGCCCCGAGGCAATCACGTGAGGGCTACGACCCACAGCATCGGTCACGCGACGGGAAAACTCTTCGAGCGACATGGACGACACACTGCCGCCACAGCCGATGGGGAACCCTTGGAAGGCGCCAAACGAAGCGTCGACCTTCAGGCCCAGGGCCTGAGCCAGTAGATGTCCGTTCCCCATCTCAGGGTGTCCATCAAGCGGCAAGTGAGAGGAATACACGGCCAATCCATGGTCCATCGCCGCCTTGATCTTTCGGTAGCGCACGCCCGTCAGAGGGGCCGCGCCACCCCAGAACAGGCCATGGTGAACGATGAGCAGGTCGGCTGACTGAGCGATTGCGTCGTGAATCACGTGCTCCGACGCATCGACGGCCGCAGCGATCCGCTGGATCGATTCCGCGCTTGAAGCCAGTTGCAGCCCATTGTAGGCAGTCGGATAGTCGGGCGTTGACCGTGTGTCGAGCCAACGGTCTGCAAGGTCAACGATCTCTGAGAGTATTGGAGCCATTGTGGGTTCTCTCCACGTTATCCACATATGCGCAAGCGCATTTATTGCAATAACTTACGACGTTATGTACACGATTTCCACAAAAACACACCGGCTTGTCCACAGAAAGTTGGTGTATTTCACAAGTTTTCCACACCGCGTTGGTCGTCTGGCGTGACCGCGGTCGACATCGTCAGGGTCCCATTGACCACCGCACCTTCGTCCAACTGCAGTCGCCGCGCGTGCACCTCACCATCAATCTGGGCCGTCGACTTGATCTCGAGTCTTGACCCAGCACGCAGAGAACCCGTGACCCGCCCCGCAATGACAGCATCTTGAGTGACCACATTGCCATCGACGACGGCTGATGGACCCATGACCACAGCTTTTGAAGCCTGGACATCTCCTCTCACACAGCCTTCGATGCGAATGGTGCCCGGACTCACGCAGTTCCCGGTGACCTCCATGCCGGGTCCGATGATGGAAATGATGGTCTCGCTCGCCTGCGCTCCGGCCCCGCCTGAATTTCCAAGAATCATTTCATGGTCCTGTAATCAGAGTGCCGTCAGGCCTCGGGCACAGTGAGCAAAGTCAGAGGATCAACCGGCACACCATCGAGGGTGATTTCGAAATGGAGGTGGGGTGCACTGGACCTCCCCGAACTTCCAGACAGCCCAATGACCTCGCCTTTTCGGACCGATTGCCCGACTTCGACGAGGATCGCAGCTGCATGAGCGTAACGGGTCAGATAGCCACCTTCATGCTCCACCTGGACGCTTGTGCCGTAAATGGCATCGTCATCAACGGATTTCACGACGCCGGCACCGGCCGCCCGAATGTAGCTGTGCATCGCGACCGCAATATCCAATCCCGCGTGGTCGGGCGCAGCGGCTGCAAACGCGTCTTGTGTCACGAATCCGGGCGACGAGAGAGGCCAACCAGTCGGCAACGGGTCATTGAGGTCGGCGGTCGAGCCTGCCGATCGACTTGTTGCGGGAAGTGGCAACCAGAGATCTGACGAGACGCCGGCCGAATCGAGCGCAAGCAGGTTGCGCACATTCATGTACTCCGCTTCCAGCAGCTCGAGGGTCGTCGCAAGCTCGGCAAGGTCGGCCTGAGCCGTGGCCTGCTCGATGACCTGACGCCGGAGGTCATCGGCCTCAAGTGAGCGCAAAGCAAAGTACCACCACGTACCAACCATGACGCCAAGAGCTGCGAGACCGAGGCCACTCAACGCCAGGAACCACCGCACCCCCTTGGAAGAGAGTGCAAGCGTGCGACGGTACCGTCCGTCAGACGTGAGTAGCGTCAGACTGACGCCCGGAAGCGGCCGGCGCGTCACTGCACGACGTCAGAGGCTTCGCGCCCTGAGATGAGGGCGAAGACGCGTTCGAACTCGAGCCTTGAGTCAAATGGAATCTCGATCCACCCCTTCCCGGCCTGCGCCTGAGCGCCGCGCAGACGCACTCGCGTCGCCAAGCTTTCGCAAAGTGCCTCTTCGAGGGCAGACAGCACGGGATCTCGAGCAACTCGAGCCGCAGACGAGGTCTGTTTGGCAGAGTTGGTCTTGCCCGAAGTGGCCTCCGAGCGAGTGCGCCGCTCCATCTCGCGCACAGACCAGCCCTCTGAAACCGCGCGTGCGGCCAGATCGACGGCTCGGGCCACATCATCAACTGACAGCAGGGCTCTCGCGTGACCCATCGTGAGCTCACCCGACTGTACCCTGCGGCGTATAGATGCGGGCAAGTTCAACAGCCGCAACAAGTTAGCTACTGTGGAGCGACTCTTGCCGACCGCCTTGGCCACTTCGTCTTGCGTCAGCTTGAACTCATCGAGCAGCGTCTGGTAGCCCTCAGCTTCCTCGAGCGGGCTCAACTGCGCCCGCTGAATGTTTTCCACAAGCGCGAGCACGAGGAGCGTCTCATCGTTCATCTCTCGCACCAGCACCGGCACATCTTCCCAACCGAGGCGCTGCACAGACCTGAATCGACGCTCCCCCGCGACCAACTCGAAGCGGTCCTGGCGACTCTTCACTGGCCGAACGAGAAGCGGTTGCAACAATCCGTTTTCCTGGATCGAGGCGACCAGCTCAGAGAGGTCTTCTTCTGAGAACTCCTTTCGTGGCTGGAGTGGATTCGGGACAATGGCCGAAACCGGAATTCGGCGAACGTCCGCGGGTGTGGACTGCGGCTCGAGGTAATCTCCCAACAGGGCGCCCAAGCCTTTGCCGAGGCGGTCGCGCTTCATGATGTAGCTCCGTTGTGTCCGCTGGGTGCAGCTGAAGGCTGACTGCGCTGCCGTTCCTCCTGCTGGGCGAGAACCTCGCCAGCCAGATCAAGGTACGTCTGCGCACCTACAGAGAGGGCGTCGTAATGCACAATGGGTTGGCCAAACGAGGGAGCTTCTGCCAGGCGCACGTTCCGGGGGATCGCCGTCTCATAGACCTTCCCACCGAAGTACTCGTAGGCCTCAGACACAACTTGTCGCGAGAGCTTCAGGCGCTTGTCATACATCGTGAGCAGAACACCCTCAATCTCCAGGCTTCGGTTGAGGCTCTTCTGAACAAGGCGAATCGTGTTCAGAAGCTGACTCAGACCCTCGAGCGCGTAGAACTCGCACTGAATCGGGATCAAGACTGAGTCTGCAGCCGTCAGGGTGTTCAGCGTCAGCAAACCAAGGGATGGTGGGCAATCGACAAGAATGAAGTCGTATTTGTCGCGTACGGGTGCGATTGCGTTACGGAGGATGTACTCCCGTTCCGTCGTGTCGACAAGTTCGATCTCCGCGCCAACGAGGTGGCGCGTCGACGGCAGCACATCAAGGTGTGAGAAATGGACGCTTGGTACGACACATTCCTCAATGGAACGGCCTCTGACGAACACATCGTACACATTCAGACGCTGTTCTCGACTCTCGACGCCCAATCCAGATGAGGCGTTTCCCTGAGGGTCGATGTCAATGAGCAGGGTGCGTTGCTCCGCTACGGCGAGTGCGGCGCTCAGGTTCACTGCCGTTGTCGTCTTGCCAACGCCGCCCTTCTGGTTGGCGATTGCGATTACTCGGGCCATTCGTGTTCCACGTGAAACAAGAGGAGGGTGGCGGGAACGGCGAATATACCCGAGCCCCCGGTGTGGGTAAAGCAAAGGCGAACTTCGGGGCGATGCCATGCCAAGATTGTTTCACGTGAAACAACCTCCCACCCTATTTCGCCGTTTTGGCCCTCCAGCGACGCACTTCCAACCAAAGGTTCTGCACATCTGCGGGCGAAACTCCAGGGATTCTTTCGGCCTGCGAGAGTGTCTCAGGAGCGTGGTGCGTCAACTTCTCACGCGCCTCATACGAGAGCGTGACAAAGTCCATGTACGGCACTCCTTCCCCAAGATGAACCCCAGCTCGCTCACGCAGGCGAGCAGCCCGTTGCCGGTCTCTCTCTACGTAACCTTCGTATTTGACCTCAATCTCAAACGCCTTGCAGGCTGCTGCCGTGGCCACATCACCCCACCCCTCCGTCCAACCTTTTTGCATGTTGGGAGCGACGGCGAGCAAGCCATCGACGCTCACCTCTGGGCGCTTCACGAGGTCAATGGCCCGGACGGCCTCAGAGACAGGCTCGGAGCCCATCGCGGCAAGTGTTTCGTTGATATCGTCGGGCTTCAGGGCTTGCTCAACAAACCAGGAACGCACAGACGCCTCAAGCTGCTTGTACTCCTGGAGTGTAGCTCGCTGTTCAGTTGTAAGTAGACCGAGATCTGAAGCCAGCGAACCCAGTCGGGCGACGCAATTGTCCTGGCGCAGGAGCAACCGATATTCCGCCCTGGAGGTAAACAATCGATACGGCTCATCGACACCTTTGGTGATCAGGTCATCGATGAGGACGCCGATGTAGGCCTGGTCGCGCTCCAGCACAAAAGGCGGTCGCCCCTGCGCCCTGAGTGCCGCATTGATGCCGGCCACAATCCCCTGGCCTGCGGCCTCTTCGTATCCTGTCGTACCGTTGATCTGGCCAGCAAAGAAAAGCTGTTCTATGTCGCGGACTTCGAGGGTGTGTCGGAGTTGGTGTGGGGGGAAGTAATCGTATTCAATGGCGTAGCCCACCTTGGTCATGCGCACCGATTCAAGGCCAGGAACACTTTGCAAAAATTTCAACTGAATTTCGCCGGGAAGCGAGGTCGATAGACCATTTACATACAACTCTGTCGTCTCGAGGCCCTCGGGTTCCAGAAACACCTGATGGCGGGCCGCATCAGGAAAACGCACGATCTTGTCTTCGATCGACGGGCAGT
>CAYVPD010000001.1:0-25727 GCA_964453545.1 uncultured Gemmatimonadaceae bacterium | reverse complement strand
CCCGAACCGCCTGCCCGTCAGGCTCGACGTCAAACGAGGTGACGCGCCCAACCGGAACGCCGCGGAACTTGACCTGATTGCCCTCAGCGAGCTGCCCAACTTCGGGCACCAGCACATCGATGGGGGTGGTGCCGCGGCCGAAGGTCGAGCCCTTCAGCCACAGGCTGCCGAGCACGGCTACGGTGATGCCGGCGAGGATCACGGCGCCAACCAGAATCTCGCGTGTGGTATTCATGCAACCTCGCCGAGAAGTTCGGGGCGCCCTTCGACGAAGGCCCGGACCATGGCATCATCGGCTGTGGCGAGATCGGCCGGAGTGCCCTGCCATCGCACGCGCCCGGCTTGGAGCATGGCCACATGGTCTGAGATGCGCTCAGCGCTCTGCATGTCATGCGTAATCACCAAGCTGGTCACATCAAGCTCATCGCGCATGCGCAGGATCAATCGGTCCACCATGGTTACAGTTAGCGGGTCGAGCCCGGTGGTTGGTTCGTCATAGAGAAGGTAACGAGGCCGCAGGGCGATCGCTCGCGCCAAACCGGCACGCTTGCGCATGCCGCCCGAGAGCTGGCTCGGGAACTTGTCGCCGGCCCCCTCCAGATCGACGCGCGCCAGGGCGTCACTGACCCGGTCGGCGATCTCGCGATCTGAGAACTCGCGCATGCGCTTGAGCCCCATGGCCACGTTTTCAGAAATGGTCATCGAATCGAACAGCGCCGCGAACTGAAAGACGAAGCCGACCTTGCGACGCACGTCGTACAACGCCTCACCCGTCAAGTTGTCGACCCGTTGTCCGTCGACATGAATCTCACCACGGTCGATGTCTACGAGCCCGATGATGCATTTGAGAATCGTCGACTTGCCGGCACCTGACCCGCCGATGATCGTCGTGATGCTGCGATCGGCCACGTTGAGCGTGAAGCCATCGAGCACCTTCTGATGGCCAAAGGCCTTGTGCACGTCGCGCAGTTCAATACTCACAGCAGCACCGCGGCCCAGAAGGCGTCAAGCACCAGAATCAGCATCGAGCCGACCACAACCGCACGGGTTGTGGCCACGCCAACACCCTCGGCACCCCGCGAGCAGGTGTAGCCGAAGAAGCAGCCGACACCGGTCACGATCAGGCCGAACGACGCGGCTTTGATCAGGGCAAAGCGTACATCGAAGGGCAGAAAAAAGAGCTTGAGCCCTCGAATGAATTGGGGCGTGCTTAGATCGAGCATGCCCAGCGAGGTCAGCCAACCCGCGGCAATGCCCATCGATATGGCCAATGCCACCACAACGGGAAACATCAGCACGCCGGCGACCACGCGCGGCACAACCAGATAGGCCACCGGGTCGTAGGCGAGTGATTCGAGCGCGTCGATCTGTTCGGTTACACGCATAGTGCCGAGCTCAGCGGCAATTTTTGCGCCGACCCGCCCGGCAAGGGCCAGCCCGGTGAGCACCGGCCCCAGTTCGAGAATCATCGTCTTGCCGACCAGCGTGCCCACAAAATACAGCGGTACCGTGCCGGTGAAGGTGTAGCTGGCCTGAATGGCGAGTACGATGCCCGTGAACGCCGAAATGAAGAGGGCGATCGGGACTGACGCCACACCCACGGCCGCCATCTGCGGCACGAAGTGTGGGAGCCAAATGTCAGTCTTGCGCAGGGCTCGCACGGCGGACACCGAGAGAAATCCTGCACGACCCACCGATGCGATGGCCCCAAGGGTGATTCGGCCCACACCTTGGGCCGTGGCAGAGACCACCGTCGTCACCTCATCGGCCTTTGGGAGCCGGCAACGCCCCCTCGAAGCTGTACTCCACCTCTTCGGTGCCCTTCTTGCCGGGCACCCGACAGGTGACACGCACCCGCACGACCTGCGCCTTTGTGTCGCGCAGCATCAAGTCGAAGTCGACCTTCTGCCGCGGAGACGACACCCCGAGGCGCAGACGCTCGCCCGGATCGGCCTCGCGCCGACGCTGCTCGTTGCGAAACAGGGTCTTGGTCGACTGTCGGCCGTGGCTCAACGCTCGCGTCACTTTCACATGACGGAGCCAGTCGGGCGGATAATCGATCGCGTGGGTGAACTCGAACTGATCTTCGCCCGAGCCCATCCGGTTGTGTCGGGCCATGTGGACGTCCCGGGGTCAAGGAAAGGGAAACAACAGTTTCGAATGTCTTGAGAGCGTCGAGCCAAAGTCAAGCGAGCTCACGCGGGTTTCAGCTTGACCCTGAATCGACGGGGCATTACCGTCACTGCGGCGGTCTGATGCGAGAATCACGCCATTCCGGAGTTCTTTTCACTCTGGTAAGTACCCGCCGGCGCTCGCGCTCCGCTCCCCCCTCTGATCTTTCCGGATCGTCGCTCGTCTCTGGTTTGTGCCCCGAAGGCCCCAGCTCCACGAGCGTCGGATCCCTGTCTCTGCACCGCTGCCCGTCTGTTCGGGCGTCCCGGAGTCATCTCGTGGACCTCGCGGAACTCAACGCAAAAACACTCGCTGAACTTCAGACGCTCGCCGAAGAGCTCGAGATCCAAGGGTTCGCCAACCTGCGTGATCGGGAGCTGCTGACGCGGGTGATTCGCAAGCTGTATCACGACAAGGTGGAATTGCGTGATGAAGGCGTGCTTGAGATCACCAAAGACGGCTACGGCTTTCTGCGCTCTCCCGACTTCAACTATCTGTCGGGGTCCAACGATCCCTACATCAGCTCGCAGCAGATCTCGCGGTTCAAGCTGCGCACCGGAGACCGCATCGCTGGGCTGATTCGCCCGCCCCGCAAGCGTGAGCGCTACCTCAGCCTGATCCGCATTGAGAGCGTCAACGGCGAACCGGTCGAGACGCTCGAAGCCCGAGCCGGCTTCGACGACTTGCGGCCGGCGTACCCCAAGGACCGCATTCGCCTTGAGAGCTCAGACGGCGAGATCTCGATGCGCCTCATGGATCTCATTGCGCCGGTCGGAAAAGGGCAGCGCGGACTGATCGTGTCGCCGCCCAAGGCGGGAAAGACTACGCTGCTGCGAGAGATGGCGCAGGCCATTGCCGAAAACCATCCCGAGGTGCACCTCATGGTGCTGCTTGTCGACGAGCGCCCCGAAGAGGTCACCGAGATGCGGCAAAAGGTGCGCGGCGAAGTGATCGCCTCAACCTTTGACGAACCGGCCAAGCGGCACGTGCAGGTGTCTGAGATGCTGCTGGAGCGAGCGAAGCGCATGGTCGAGATGGGGCGCGACGTCGTGATTCTGCTCGACTCGATCACGCGACTGGCGCGCGCCTACAACACGATTCAGCCGCGCTCGAGCAAGATCCTATCTGGAGGCGTCGATGCCGGCGCGCTGCAAAAGCCCAAGCGCTTCTTCGGTTCGGCGCGAAACATTCAAGATGGCGGATCGCTGACGATCATCGCCACGGCGCTGATCGAGACCGGCAGCCGCATGGACGAAGTGATCTTCGAGGAGTTCAAAGGCACGGGCAACATGGAGCTCGTGCTGGACCGTCAGATCGCCGAGCGCCGCGTATTTCCGGCCATCGACATCAACAAGTCGGGCACCCGCAAAGAAGAACTCCTGCTCGACCAGACTGAGCTCAATCGCATGTACCTGCTGCGAAACTTCTGCAGCGACATGTCACCGCTCGAGGCGATCGAGTTCGTCAGCGAAAACATGCGTCGCCACCCGACGAATCAGGAATTTCTCGACGCGATGGCCAAGGGCGGCTGACCACGCCGCTCAGTCCCGCAGCACCGCCTGGTATCGGGGATTCACGACGAACTCGCCGTCGATGAAGATCTTGCGGTCCCACGGGTTGATGATGGTCTCGTCGGTCTCGAGCGCCCAATAGTCGGGCCGGTAGCCGCCAGGGCGCACAAAGGCCGCAGCGGTTCGCACTTCTGAGGCACCCGCATCGCGCACCGCCGCCAGAGCCAAGCGAAACGTGTCGCCCGACGTCGCAATCTCATCGACCAGAAGCACGCGGTGACCCCGACATGCTGCTGGGGCTGCAGACAAAATGGCCGGCCGTTCGCGCACCTGCTCACCGGCATCGCGGCGCGTGACGAGCATGGAGTGGAAATCGAGTTGCAGCATCGAGGCGATCGTCGATCCCGGAATCACCCCGGCACGGGCAATGCCCACCACCAGCTCAGGGTCATATTCGCGAGAGATCCGCAGAGCGAGAGCCCGCGACAGCTCCCCCACCATCTCCCATGTGACCTCAAGAAAGCGCGACGGATCAGGGGCAAATGGCATGGAGCTCTTCTCGCATTGAACGGCGGCACCTGCAGGCCCCGATGCCCGGCAGGCACGGTAACCTTGAACCTGAAAGGTACCCCTCTCATCTCGCCAGACGCCAGTTGCGCGCATTGACCGTTGGCCTGCACACCATCATCGTCTTGCCATGACTTCACACCGCTCCGCCCAAGAGATTCAGGAACGAGCCGATGCCCGACTGAGCGAGGCGTTGGCCGTGCGTTCGGCTCGTGACCCTCGGGAGTTCTACCGGGAGCGCTTGCGTGAACTGCGAGACCAGAGCGCAGATGCCTACGGCCAAGCCGTCTCGTATTACCGCGAGACGCTGCTGCCGTCGATCGCGGACGGCTCGGCAGAGCCCGTTGCCGCGTGGACGGAGTATGGGCGTCAGTTGGCCGAACTTCTGAGCCCCGGACGCACAGTCGCGCTCGATGACAGCGGCAGAGCCTCGCCCTACGAGGCGCCGGCCAACCCCGACGTATTGGTGCTCCATCTGCCGTCTGATCAGCGACGCAGAGCGCTGGTGGTCGCCCTGCCTGCCGAGCTGAGCACCGCTCAGCGTGCGGCCTATGACTGGCTGGTGGTCGGTCGCAATGCCATTCCCGACAAGGAGACCTCATGAGCGCGCAGCGACTTCCCGCGCCTCGCAACATGGCGTGGTCCCCGCGCTCTGGCTGGGCGACGGTGCGGCTCGTGGGCACCTGTGCCGACCGTGCCCTACGTCGAGGACAGGTGGTGGAGCACAATCCGAGTGAGACCTACGACATACCGGGTCAGGAAGACGGACTCGGCTCGGGAACGATGGTGATCATTCTCGCCGAAGCCGCCCGGCTGATCGAAGATGACCTGCACCTCGTGCCTGAGGGCGCGATCGTCGCTGTCGGCGAGCCGCTGCCCTGAAGCTCACACCTGCAGAAAGCTCAACGCCTCCTGACGCTCACTCAACGCCTCAGTGGCGGGTGCTGCGCCCTGTGATCAGTCTTCGACGATCCACGACAGGCCCCAGGCACCCACACCCAGATGCGTCGAGATAACCGGGGTGGCCGGCGACGCGAGCACTTCGACATCGCCGTAGCGCTTGCGAACCAGGTCGGTCACGACGGGCACGATCTCGGGGCGCGCGACGTGAATGATGCCGAAACGCACCTTGCGAGCCCCCTGCGGAATGCGCGCTGACACCGAATCGACCAGCGCCTGAATGACGCGGGTGCGGCCAATTGCCTTGCCGTAGGGCATCACCACGCCGTTGTCGTCGAGTCCAAGCACGGGCTTGATGTTGAGCACGGAACCGAGCGCCGCCCGGCCCCGCCCCACTCGCCCTGAGGCGAGCAACCGGTCGAAGGTGTCGACCGTGAAATGAATGCTCGACTGCTTTCTGATGCGCCTCAGCTCGGCGATGATCTCGGCCGGCGGTGTGCCCAGCTCGGCAAGCTCGGCCGCCTTGATCACGAAGAGCGACTGCATCAGCGAAATGCCGAGCGTGTCGAACAGATGGATCGGCGCACCGTGAAAACGCTTTGCGGCGGCCTCGGCCGAGGCAAAGGTGCCCGACAGCGACGAGCCAAGGAGCACCGCGATGACCTCTTCACCCTCTTCGGCCGCACGCTCGAATGCCGAGATGAACTCCGTGGGCGCGGGCTGAGAGGTCGAGGGAAGCGTGTCTGACGCCACGCGCATGCGCTCATGGAATTCTTCGGCCGAGATCTCGAAGCGGTCACGCAGACTCGTATCACCGTCGATCAGCATGAGGGGCACGATCTGAATGCCGTGCGCCCGGGCGATGTCTTCGGGCAGGTCTGAGGCCGAATCGGTCACGATCGACACGGGTCGGCGGGCGAGCGTGACATGTCCATGCCCGCGACGGGCCGCAGCCTCGAGCGTCTCGTGCTGCACCTTCATGTCTTCGGCCTTGTGGGTCGCCAGAGTGCCGAGGGTGCGCAGGTACTCGAAGACCTCTTCGGGCTCGTCGGTGTGCACGTGAATCTTGAGCACCTCGTCGGTACGAATCACGATCAACGAATCACCCATCTCGCGCAGTTGAGCCTTCACGACCGAGGGGTCGGGCAGCTCGGAGCCGCGCACCAGGGCCTCTGTGCAGAAGCGGTAGCGCTCGTCTTCAGCCGGATACTCGACCTCGGCCACGGCGGCGCGCTGCCCTTCGAGCGCATCAACCTGCGGTGCCACGATCGGATCACCGTTCATGAAGAGCAGTACACCCTCGAGCAACGATACGAAGCCCTTGGCCCCGGCATCGACCACCCCAGCCTTCTTGAGGGCCGGCAGCAAGTCTGGCGTGCGCGCCAGCGAATCGCGGGCCCGCTCCACCATGTGGTCGATCAGCGGGGCGAAATCGGGCTGCTCCAGGGTGCCGGCCGCCGTCGCCGTGTCTCTCATGACGGTAAGAATCGTGCCCTCGACAGGCTTCTCCAGCGCCTCGTAGAGATGCTGAACACCGCCGGTCAGCGCTTCCCCGAACTCGGCCGTCGAAATGCGAGCGCGGTCTCGCACCTGCGCCGCAAACCCCAGCAGAAAATGCGACAGCATCATGCCGCAATTCCCGCGGGCGCCCAGCACCGCAGCCTCGGCAGCTGCGCTGGCCACGGCGGAGATGTCGCGATCGGAGTTCCGGCTGAGCGAGTCGGCGATGGCCCGAAGCGTGAGCGCGAGGTTGGTGCCCGTGTCGCCGTCAGGAACCGGAAACACGTTGATGCGGTTGAGCTCGGAACGCTGCTGCTGCGCGTATTCGCACGCGGCGACCAGCGACCGTCTCAGTCGGGGACCGTCTACGTAAGCGATCTGCATGGGTCGGGAAGGTGGGTTCTCACGCAGAAGGAAGCAAGCAGACGAGGCTGAACCTGCGCACGCGCAGGCGGCTCTGTCAGGTCGGGGGTCTTTCGGTGGTCGGTACCGCAGCCTGCATTTCAGCCTCGACTTCAGCAGCCGGGCGCATCATCGACAAATCGAGCTCGAAGTCAGGCACGGCACGCGGGGTCAGCTTGGCCGCCAATTCGGCGATTTCGCGCTTGGACAGACCGAGCACCTCGAGTTGTCCGGCATCGACCGATGAGACACCCGAAGAGCGCACGTGCACCCCTTCATCTGATGCTTCAAGCAGCTTGGCCAGTGCCTCACGCTCGCCGCGGCTGAAGGGCGCTCCGCAGAGATCGTAGTCGATCCAGGCTTCATATGTGATCGGCGCGACGCGCTTCACGATGCCGGCCATGACTTGGGCAAATGCACGGATCTCGTACTGCGCGTGCTCGTCGACCCGCAGCGTGAGAAAGTGCAGCAGGTTGTGCAAGTCGATCTTCCAGTACCACTGCGTATAGGTCGACAGGGGCAGGTCGATGCGTGCAAGCTCGCGCGCCACATCTTCAGCGAGCAGCCATCCGTAGAGATCGCTCGCCTCAGAGCGCAAGGCGCTCCAGCGTTCCACCGCCTTGGCATGCACATCAGACGCCGCTTGATCGGCTCGACCCTGATTGTTGGTCGTGCTCTGCAGGGCAAAATCGCCCTGCTGCGGCGTGTAGAAGAGCAGCGGCATGAGCGAGTAACGACCGCTGTACTCGTTGATGTTGGCCGTGCGATGCCGCACCCACTGACGCGCCACGAACATGGGCATGGCGCAGTGGAATTTCAGCTCCACCATCTCGGAGGGCGTCGAATGCCGGTGCCGACGCAGGTAGCGCACAAGCCCGCGCGTCGCGCTCGCCTGCCGTGTGCCGTAGCCATAGGAGACCCGGGCTGCCCGCTCGATGTCTTCGTCGCTGCCCATGTAGTCGACCAGAGAGACGAACCCGTGGTCGAGTACTTTGAAGTAGCCTCCGAGAATCTCTTCGGCGGCGGCAGTCGTGGGACGGCGGGTCTGCATGACGGCTCTCGGTGAGGGTGCGATGAACGCTGAGCGACGAAGGAATATGGCCAGACGCCCCCGACTCGACCACCGGCGCCCCCCACAGGCCGCTTTGAGTGCCCGTTTGGGGCCGCGATCAGGCCTCTGGCGCGTTGACCCACTCTCGCCGTTCGACTATTGAGTCATGCGTGAAACTTCTCGTTGATGCCCGACTGCTGAACGCCGGTGGAATCGGCCGCTATCTGCGCGAGCTGCTGGCGCACTGGTACGCCGATGACCGCGTGCGCGGCTTGCGCCTGATTGGTGATCGCGCGGTGCTGGAGCCGTGGGTGGCGCAATTGAGGTCGACCGGCGACGGCTCACCCCTGCGCGACGACATCACGTCGGCGACTGCCGAGACAGGGACCAAGATCGAGATCGAGCCGTGGACCGACGGCTTGTGGTCGCTCAGCGCTCAGCTGCGCTGGCTGCGAGAGGGTCGCCACGAACTCCGCAGCCTGAAGCAGTGAATCGTGCGTGCCCGTATCGAGCCACGCCATGCCCCGACCCATGGTCTGCAGACGCAGCGTCTGGTCGTCGAGATAATGGCGAATCACATCGAGAATCTCGTATTCACCACGAGCAGAGGGCTTGAGCCCGGCGGCGATCTCGGCCACCCGCGCGTCGAAGAAATAGAGGCCTGTCACCGCGAGATTCGACTTCGGCTGCACGGGCTTTTCTTCCAGGCTCAGCACGCGACCGTCGGCGTCGACCTCGGCCACCCCGTAGCGCTCCGGGTCCGAGACGCGGTAGCCGAAGACCGTCGCCCCGCTCTCCAACTGCGCCTCGGCCTGCAGCACTTTGGCGAGCCCGTGCCCGAAGAAGATGTTGTCGCCCAGCACGAGCGCAGCCGAGTCTCCGGCAATGAAGTCGCGCCCGATCACAAACGCCTGCGCCAGCCCCTCGGGTCGGGGCTGCTCCGCATACGACAGCCGAATGCCCCCAGCGTGCTCCATCGCCCAGAAGCGCCTCGAAGCGCGGCAGATCTTCAGGCGTCGAGATCAGCAAGATGTCGCGGATGCCGGCCAGCATGAGTGTGCTTAGCGGATAGTAGACCATCGGCTTGTCGTAGACCGGCAGCAGCTGCTTGCTGACCGCCTGCGTCACCGGATGCAGTCGGGTGCCGGCGCCGCCGGCAAGTATGATTCCTTTCATTGCCTTACCATGTAGAGCGCTTGGGCGTCATATCTACCGTAGAGTATGCCCCAAGCGCCACCATCTGAACAGGTTGCGCGCACCCTTCGAACCTCGACGGGGGTACACAGGCCATGAACCGTTTGCATCGATACCTGCCGCACGCCGTCCTCCTGGTGCTCGTGACCGCAACGGCTTCCTGCCAAACCCTCGGGCTTGCCAGCCCGTTTGGCACGGGCCCAAGCGGTGAATCGACCGTCACCGTCGAAGTGCAAAACCGCAATTTTGCCGATGCCACAGTGCACGTGCTGCGCGGCAACGAGCGCATTCGTCTGGGTATCGTATCGGGCGCAGACAGCCAGACATTTGAGGTGCCGTGGCGCCTCAGCATGGCCATGCGCGTCAATATTCGCCTGCTTGCAGGCGGTGAATGCCTGACCGACGACCTCATGGTCGACCCGGGTGATCGCCTGCTCGTCGAAGTACCTGTCGATCTCACCAGCGACCCCGACTGCCGCCCCGTGCGATAGGGGCCTGGGTGCAGCCCGCCCTCAGATCTCGCCGATCGTCAGCTGAATGTGCGCCTGCGCCCAGTCGTTGGGCCGGGGTCCAGAGTGAATACGCATGTGCAGGCGACTGTTGGCTCGATCATACCAGTACGCTGATGTCTGTGCCGCACTGAGCGCCTCACGCGTACCCAGTCCCTGCAAGAACTGCTGGGTCACATTGTTGAAGATCGGCGAGAGATCGCCACGGTACGGAAAGACGACGTCGACCCACTGATTGGGGCCTGCACCACGGAGATACAAGTTGAGTGGGCCGGATGGCCTCTCCATGTCGAAGTCGTAGCGCCGGCCCGGCATCAGCGTAAAGGTCACATTGCGCCCGCTGGTCGATGGCTTGAACTCTTCGACTTCACCGTCGTCGCGCTCCGCCTGCACGAATGCCCCCATATTCTGCTCCGCATTGAATTGGAGCATCAAGTACGGGCCCGGGCACACTTGCGCGTTCCACTCCGGACGTGCCTCACACTCAGGAGTGGGCAAAAAAGGCCGCGCCGCCGTAATCCACGGCTTGCCCGAGGGCGTGAGCGACCCTGTCTCATCTTGGAAGACGACGCTTTTGTGACCCTCATTCCATGGCTCAACCCGGTCGATCCACACCGGGCGAGAGTCATCGAGCACTTCAATCCCGGACACCCCGTTTTCGACATGCACTGGCTCCGGTAGATGCTTCTTGAATGCCAGAGCACTGCTCAAAGCGCCGCTGCTGGGTCCAAAACGCGCAAACGCACTGCGGCGTACCCCAACCGGCCCGTCGTAGAATTCAAAGCCGCGATAGAAATCGAAGCCGCCGATGGGGTTATCGCTCTCACCGACAATGAAAGAGCTTTCAACGTAGGTATCTCCCGCCTGAAGCAAACTTGCCGCCTCATTGTCGGCCAGGACCGCCCCACTCAGAAGCATGCCCGAGCCGGCCAGCCAGGCTCCCCACTCGTGGTTCTTGTAGGCATTGAGGTCGTCAAAGACCGCAACGACGCGATCGCTCCACTCTTGCAGCGGATCTCGCATCGGATTGTACCAGTCACCGGCCGTGGTTCCGTCACTCAACCCATGGCTACCCACAAAAAACCCTGTGCGGCGGTTGGAGTGCGTGGTGTTGTTTTTGAATTCCCAGATCGGCGTTTTGCTTGGCCGATGCGGCGTTCCTGCGGTGAAGCCGGTGGGCTCCGGGGGGAGGGCGTACCAGATGCCGAACGCCTCGGAGCCTGCCGCCACGTTGCCGCGCACGAGGTTGTCGGGGTTCGTCACCCAAAACGTGGACGCAAGTTCGTCGGCTTGCGTGACCATCTGATCGTTCCGCGGCCGACGCGTCAAAATGCCCAGGTTGCCGAGCAGCCGATTGCCGACCTCTGAGCCCTCCTCAAAAAAGAAGCCGTGCCCGACATGGTCATAGCAGACGTTGTCTTCGACATGCGCCTGCTGCGTACCGTGGATCGTGACGCAGCGATTGTGGCTTCGCCAGATCGAGTTGTTGACGAACTTCTGCCCCCAGACGTCACCGGCGACATGCCAGTGCATGGGGTAGCGTCCGATGCGCCCGCGCTGCCCCATGTTCACCAACTCGATGCCCTCAATGTGTGACCAGCCGTCGGCCATGATCATGAGGGTACCCCCATAGCCCGACCACGAGAATGGCGGGCCGTCAGGGTCATCGCTGATGCCCATGATGCGAATGTTGCGCGTGAGCAAACCAACCTCGGCCCGCTGGTCGACCGCCCGCCCGGCGATCTGCTGGATTTCGCCGAAGTGCGGGTGGTCGAGAGGCGACTCGAGGGTCAGCGTACGCCCCGACACCGCCGAGATCACGCGGTGCTCTGCCTCATGCGGATTGGTGCCCGAGGGGGCAATGACGATGCGGTCACCCTCACGCCAATCGGCATCTGTCGCGAGCGTGATTTGTGATGCACCCGCAGCGACCGAGGCGCCAAGGTGCGTCCACGAAGTGCGGCGTTCGCCGTAGACCTCCATGCGCCCCCCGGCCATAACCGCGATGGCCCGATTGCCCCCCATGCCCATGCCGGGATGGTCCGGCGAGCCGTCGAGTGTGACCTGAAGCCGACCCAGGAACGGAGCCGCTGAAGAGCCGATGCGCCACTGCCCGGCGACCTTGATCCAGCCGGCCTGCAACTCCAACTCGGCCTCCGGCCCGCCCTCGATCACCAGGGCGCCTTGAATGTCGAGCGCCGCCAGCCGTGGCGGAGAGACGTCGAGCACAATGCGGGAGCCGGCGGGCACCCGCACGCTGTCCCCCTCGACAGGCACCCGGCCATCAGGCCAGCTCTCGGCCGCCGACCACGGCTTCAACGCTTCAGGCTCGACACCGAGCGCGGCCTTGCCGCTGATGGCGCCGACCGATGCCAAAATGTCGACACGACCCTCGCCGAGTGCGCGCACCAACCCTGCTGAATCGACCGTCGCCACCGCTACATTGCTGGAGCTCCAAGAGACGGCTTCCAAGGCAACCACACTTCCGTCGCTGGCAAACCCCTCGACTGAGGCATTGGTTTGTTCACCAACACGGATAGAGGCCGTATCGAGCGAGACGACGACGCGGGCGAGCTGCGGTAACGAGGGTGCCTCAGGCTCCGGCTGCGCTGCCGGCGCTGCGACCTCCCCTTCACACGCGAGGCTAAAGAGAGAAATACCCGCAATCCACAGTCGACGCATCGATCGAACACTCTTCTGCATGTCTCACCCGCTCTTCATGATTATGCTTGAGTCGGTCAGCGCATTAGGAGCGTTCATATTCCCTCGTCCCTTCTGCTTTAGCAAGCGTAACATCGAGAGCGGCCCACCCCGAACCCATGCCTTTTCACCTGCACAGCATTGAAACGCTCGACGACGCGGTCGGCCCGCTGGCCGACCTGCTGGCATCGTGCGCCGCTGAAGACGATCTCTTCACACGCGAGTTGGTGATTGCCCCGAGTGTCGGCGTGCAGCAGTGGCTGAGGGAGCAGTTGGCCCGACGGCTGGGGGTCTCTGAGGGGCGAGGCGATGGCGTCGTGGCCAACGTCGATTTCGGCTTTCCGGGTCGTCTGATCAACCGCACGCTTCCAGACAAGTCTGACGGCGATCCTTGGGCACTCGAGGCGCTGACCTTTCACGTGCTCGACGTGCTCGCCGCGCACGGCCCCACCCTCGGCGTACCTCAACCGCGCTTGATCGATGGGCCCTTGCCGGCAGCCCGCCGTATCGCCGACCTCTTTGACCGCTACCATTTCCACCGGGGCCCCATGATGCTGTCGTGGGCTCAAGGTCAGGCCGTGAGAATGGCTGCCCGCCCAGGTCAGCGTCCTCCCCCGCTGCCCGACCGCTACCGTTGGCAGTTCGAGCTTTGGAGTCGTGTGCGTGAAAGCATCGACACGCCCAGCACACCCGAGCAAATGGCCAGCACCCTCGCCCGTGTGCGCGCCGGAGAGCGCCCTGCCGGGCTACCCTCGCGCATCGCGATCGTCGGTGTCTCGACCCTGCCTGCGCTCGTGCTCGACTTTGCCTCAGCCCTGTCTGATGTCATCGACGTACACCTGTGGGCAAGCCATCCCTCGCCCATGCTCCGGGCACGACTCGCTGCCGACCCGGTTCCGGCGAGCCCTGACCCGGCGAACCCAATCCCGGCGGACCTCGGCAGGGCAAACCTGTTGGCACGGTCGGTCCCCATCCGCACGGGCTCATCGGTCTGGAGTCCGCGGGTCGCATTGGGTGCCGATCCTTCACGGGGCCTCGCCCACGTGCCGTCGCTTGAGAGCTGGACGCGCCCATCGCAGGCGATGGAGGTATTGCTCACGGCCGCCGGGCTTCGGGGGGCCGCTTCTACCCGGTTACCCGATGCCCAGTCTCCCGACGCCCAGCCCGAGACAACGCTGCTGGCTCGGCTGCAGGGCATGCTCCGCGCCGATAACGCCACCGCTTATCTCCGTCCGAGGCCAGGGACCAAAGCCGCGCCACCCCCGAACGACCTCTCGTTGGAGGTGCATCGTACGCATGGTCCGCAGCGGCAGGCCGAGGTGCTGCGTGAGGTACTGCTGCACACCTTCAAGGAGCTTCCCGACCTCGACCCGGCCGATGTGCTCATCGTGGCGCCCGACATCTCGACAATGGCCCCGCACTTGCGCGCCGTCTTTGGCGAATTGCACGCTCGCCACGAGGGCGACCTGCTGCACCTGCCGGTCGTCGTCGGCGACCGATCGCTGCGTGAGACCAATCCGGTTGCTGATGTGTTGGCGCGTCTGCTCGATGTGCCCTCAAGCCGCTTTGGGGTCGCCGACCTGCGAGAGTTGGCGTCGCTCGAGGTCGTGCAGCGTCGCCTTGGTGTCGATGCCGGAACGGTAGAATCGTGGTTCGAATGGGCTGAGCACGTGCACGTGCGCTGGGGGCTGACCCCCGCTCAGCGTACCCACTTCGGCCTGCCCCAAGATTTCGAGGCCCACACCTGGCTGCACGGGGTGCAGCGACTCGTCTATGGCGCCTGCCTGCCCGACGGCGATCCGGCCCTCGAACTGGGCGGCGTGGCCCCGGCCGCAGGCCTCGCGACCGGCGATCTGGCCGATCTCGGCGCCCTGGCGCAGCTGCTGCAGGCTCTCACTGACTTCGTCGACAGCGCGTCGAGATCACACACGGTCTCGGCCTGGTGCGATCTGTTCGAGCGTACCCTCGAAGCGCTCGTGCGCGTGGAGCGCTCGCAAGACCCTGCCCGCGCTCGGGTGACCGACCTGCTGACCCGCATCCGTGAGCACTCCGCACACAGCGCGGTCGAGGTTGCGCTCAGCGAAATGCAGAGCCTGATGGGCCGCTATCTTTCGGGGGATCCCGGGTGGCTCGATCCGCGCTCCGGGCGCATCACGGCCGCGTCGATGGTCCCCCTGCGCGGGGTGCCGTACCGGGTCATCTGCATCGCCGGACTCGACGAAGGCGCCATCCCCAGAGACCCAAGCGATGGCGATGATCTGCTGCGCCTTCAGCCCTTCGTCGGTGATCCCGATGTCCGCGGCGAGCAGCGACAGGCGGTACTCGAGTTCCTGCTTGCCGCCCAAGACCGCGTGATCGTGACGACGACGGGTTTTGATGCGCGCTCCAACGCAGAGGTGCCCCCGGCGACGGTGCTGGCCGACCTTCTGGACCTGGTTACGACCCTTGAGGGCACGGCAGAGCACATCAAAGTTGACCATCCGCGCCATGCCGCTGATGTGCGCTACCACCGCACCTCCGACGGTGTGTATCAACAGATGGCGCACCCCGCACCTGCGAGCCGGGCGGTCTTCGGACACGTCGCGGCCCATCGGCGGGGCGCCGAGCTGATGGCGGGGGCTGAGCCTGACCTCAGCAGCAGCGCGCGGAACGTCAGCGAAGTCGACCCACAAGCCATCGCCCCAACCGATGTGATCGAGCTCGATGATCTGGTCACTTTCTGGAGCAATCCGGCTGATCTGTACGTGAAGCAGTCGCTGAAGATCGATGCGTGGCAGGGCTTTGCTGACCCTGAGGCGTGTATCGACCTCGAAGTCCGGGGCGGGCAATTCACCCGCATCTCGGCCGACCTTCTACACATCTCACGCCATCTCGGGGAGGCGGCAGACGACGAGCTCGAGGCGCACCTGCTGCAAAGGATTCCGGCATGGCGGGAACGCATGCAGGCCGAGGGGGGCATTCCACCGGGTGCAGCGGGTGACGACCTGCTCGCACAAGCCGAAGACCTCATCTATGACCTGCTGCGGCAGAGCCGGGCCAAGCAGGTGTCCCTCCTGCCCGGGCGGGCGCTTGAGGTTCGTGTACCTCTGCCCGATGGGCGCCGCATCGAGGGCAGCATCGCCGGGTGGCACGATGATGCAGGGGACGATGAATTCGACCTTGTCAGGGTCGCGACCGATCGGGAGTTCATCGAAACCCACTACCGCTTGAAGCTCTCGACATGGCTGGCCAGCCTGCAGACCGGTCGATACGTGCGAGGCGTTCAGATGCTGCGCGACACGGGCCGCAGCAAATGGGGTCAGTGCATAACGCGGGCGGCTCAACTGTCTAATGAGGTCTCGCTCGATGAAGCGCGCACCGCATTGATGGCGCTGGTCACACTCTACGATGAGGCTCGACTTCGCCCCTTCGGCCGCTTCGACAAAACCGCCGGGCAGTTGGTGTCGAAGCCCGAGTCGGCCCGTTCAACCTTTGAGTACTACTGCCGCAGTCGCTTGGCGCGTTACCACGCCGAAGCCATGGTCTTTGGCATGAAGCCGCAATTCGATCGCATCTTCGGCCCGGTCGAACGTGATTTCTTCGAACGCCTGCACCGCTTCGAGGCGGGCCCCATAACGTTTGGCGTCCGCAAGGCGAGCCCGCGCACCAAACTCGACCGCACGAGGCTCTCGCAATGAGCACGGCGCCGACGCTCGACCTGCGCGCGCCCTTGCCCTCGGGCCGCGTCGTCATCGAAGCCAGTGCGGGCACCGGCAAAACGTTTGCGGTCGCCGGCATTGTCACACGCCTCATCGTTGAGCATGACTGCCCGGTCGATGCCGTGCTCGTGACGACGTTTACCCGTGCCGCAGCGGCTGAACTGCGATCACGCATACGCGAGCGACTTGCCGACGCCATCACGCTGCTCGAGGGCCAGCGATCGCCCACCGGCGATGTGATCGACCAGGCGCTGTGGCTGGCGGGAGAATCGGCTGAGGGCGGCCCCTCCACGTTGGCCGCACGGGCACGCCGCGCGCTTACCGACTTTGACGCGGCAAGCATCACCACCATTCACGGCCTCTGCCAGCGGCTGCTGCGGCTGGCCGGTCGTGACGTGGCGATCGATGCCGAAGCCTCGGCCGGTCACGACATCGTCCGTGAAGCCGTCAACGACCTCATTGTCACCGAGGCGCTGCGGCCCATCCACGACCGCCTCGTCAATGTGCCCAGCGCTGATCGACTCGAGTCGTTCATGAACACGGCCGTGGGCAATCCGACCGCTGAGCTCTGGATTGAAGACGACGCCGACCCTGAGCTGGCACAGCTGCTCGACCGCCTCTCGACGTGTCGCCGCCAGATCTGGCAGCGTGAGGCGGCACGCCTGACGTACAACGGGCTGCTGCGCGAAGCCCACGCGCGGGTGACCGACCCCCAAGCCGACGACCTGCGCGCGCAGATTCGCGATCAGTTTCGGGTGGGCATCGTCGATGAAGCTCAAGACACCGACCCGCTGCAGTGGCAGCTGCTTCAGGCGCTGTTTCCGCTCGATGACACCGAGCGCTCGCTCTTCA
The DNA here is from genome assembly GCA_964453545.1 of uncultured Gemmatimonadaceae bacterium. GTDB lineage: Bacteria > Gemmatimonadota > Gemmatimonadetes > Longimicrobiales > Gaopeijiaceae > Gaopeijia. Next base: position 8,671 of record CAYVPD010000001.1, on the reverse strand, counting down.
TTGTCGGCGACCCAAAGCAGTCGATCTATGCCTTTCGCGGGGCCGATGTCGAAGGCTACGTCGACTCCCGCAGTCAGGGCGCCGAGATGTTCACCCTGCGTCGAAACTTTCGCAGCGATCGGCGGCTGCTCGACGGCCTCAACGCCCTCTTCGCCGGCGCCCGCTTCGGCCACGACGTCGGCTACATCGCCGTCGATGCTCCCCCAGAGAGAGCCGCCTCGCCCCTGCCCGAGGGAGAGCCGGCGATTGACCTGATCGTGCTTGACGACCCCGCTCAGGGAGAGCGTTTAGCGGCCCAGTGCGCCGAGGTTGCTGCCGATGAAGTGGTGCGCTTGCAGCGTGAACTCGGGGTTCCAGCCGGTGACATTGCCGTACTCGTAGGACGGCATAGCGAAGCCGACGCCATCGCGGCGCGGCTGGAGCGCCGCGGGGTGCGCACCGTCACCGCGGGCTCCGGGAGCGTGGCCGCAACCGAGGCCGCTGAGCAGTTGCGAGACCTGCTGCGGGCGCTGGAGCGCCCACAAGATGAGCGGCGCGTGCGCCGCATGGCCATCGGCTGGTTTGGGGGCCTGCATGAAGTCGACTTGATCTCTGGCGACGAGCAGGTGCTCAATGCCACCCAGGCCCGCATTGCCGACTTTGCGCGCGAGTTGCGCCAGCGCGGTACGGCGGCCTTGCTGCGCGCGATGCTCGATGCCCCCGGCACGCTGGATCGCATGGCGGTGGGCCGTCAGCTGGCCCGGCACGTGACTGACCTGACCCACCTCGGCGAGCTGCTTTTTGAGCGCACCGGTGGGCGCGGCTGCACCCCCGCCGAAGCCATCGGCGCATTGACCGACCTCACGCGCATTGAAGACACCAACGAACTCGTCGTGCGTCGGATCGCCAGCGACGCGGCCGCAGTGAAGATTCTCACGATTCACGCGGCCAAAGGCCTGCAGTTCGGGCATGTCGTGGTCGCCAAGAACTGGGCGCCGGTCAAGCTGAGCAACAAGGTGCCGATGGGCCGTTTTGGCCCACCCTCAGGCGGCGAGTCACCCCGCCGCATCGACTGTGGACACCTCATCGGCCGGACCGCCGACGACGCACTGATCACGGTCCAACAAGCTGCCGAAGATGAAGAAGATCGGCTCTTCTACGTCGCGCTCACGCGTGCGAAACACCGCCTGAGTGTGGTGTTGCCAACAGGGGCCGAGGCCGCCGCCGATGACACCCCGGCAACCTTTATTGCACCGACACGCTGCTTCGGCCTCGTCGCCGACGGCGGCCTGCAGCATCTCGAGCAGATTTCCGGTGCGCTCGAGCCGCGACTTGCCGCGCTCAACGGCGCCGTTCGCGTACGCGCTTCGCAGCCACGCCCCGAAGCCGTGCATGGCGAACATGACGCGAACCGCGACGCGTCATCGTCGCAGGCCCATGAGCCGCTGCAGTTGGCCGCCCCTCTCCAGCGTGCCTTGTATGCTCCTCGGCGCCATTGGTCGTTTACTGCCCTTGCGTCATCGCGAGCCGGGAGCCGTCATGAGGCGTCGGGAGCCGGCGGCGAATTTGCGGCTGACGACGCATTTGCGGCCGACGACGAGTTCGCGGCTGACGACGAGTTTGTCAGCGTTGAGGGGCCCGCCACGACCGGGGCTGCGGCGACCGGAGCACTGTCCAACCTGCCCGCCGGAGCCGACTTCGGAACCATGCTGCACAGTGTGCTCGAGCACACCGACTTTGCCGCACCCGAGCTGGAAGGCGAGCTGAAGCGTCACGTCGAGCGCTTCGCCAACACGCCCAACATTCGGCATCGCCGCGCACCCCTGATCGAGGGTCTCGCGGCCATGCTGCGCACCCCGCTTGGTACGTCAGCGCCACTCGATTTCACCCTCGCTGACATCACTCGCAGCCAACGCCTCGACGAACTGCGATTCGACTTTTCACTGGCCCACCTCGGCGACCCGCAGCCAACCATCGCTGCGATCGGCCGGCTGCTCATTGAGCACCTCGCGGTGGACGATCCGCTCCAAGCCTACGCACGCCGACTCGCCGAAGGGCAGCTGACGGCTTCGTTTTCCGGGCTACTGAACGGTTTCGTCGACCTGATCGTACGCCTGCGCGCTGACCCACAGCGTCTGCTGATCGTGGACTACAAGTCCAACCGGCTGCCCAGCTATGGCGCTGCGCCCATGCTATCGGGCATGGTCCATCATCACTACCCGCTGCAGGGGCTGCTCTATTCGATCGCCCTCTTCCGCTGGCTACGCTGGCGCCTTGGCGAACCCGATCCGTCGCACCGGCTGGCAGGGTTTGCCTACCTCTTCGTGCGGGGCATGGTCGGACCGCACACACCCCATGACGGGGCGGGGCGTGTGGATGGCGTGTTCTATTGGCACCCACCCCAAGGGCTGATTCCGTCCCTGTCTGACCTGCTGAGCGGCCTCGAGCGCCGGACGGGGGGCTCATGACGGCAACAGCGACCACCGGGCTGCGCCGGTTCCAGCGCGCCGGCGTGCTGTCGGAGGGCGATCTTGCCCTTCTGCAGACACTAATCGGCGGTCTTGCCCACGACCTTCCGAGCCGCGATGTGCGGCTAGCCCTGGCCCTGGCCCTGAGGGCTCCGCGTACCGGCAACGTCTGCGTGCACCTGCCCACCGTCGCGGTCGACGTCGTGCCCGACGTTACCCAGCCTGATACGCCCGAAGCTGCAGACACGGACGCCGACGGCCCCGAAACCGACGGCCCCGACGCTGATGCCATCAACCCCGGCGAGCTCGTGTGGCCCGAACCGCAAGCGTGGCGCGCGCAGATCGCCTCGTGCCCACTGGTTCGGGTGATCGGTGACGATGCCCCCGAAACGGTCTTGAAGCCGCCGCGCCGCCCGTTTGTGCTCGACGGCACCCGTCTTTATCTGACCCGACTTTGGCACGAAGAGATCTCGGTCGCACGCCAGCTACGAGCACTGGCAGCCGAAGACCGTCTCTCGATCATCACAGGGGGGCCGGGCACCGGTAAAACAACCCGCATTGCTGAGCAACTGGTCGAGCAGCTTCGAGCCGATTCGGGTGAGCGCCCGTCCGACACTGACAAAGCCCAAGAAAGGGCAGCCGTACCGCCGATTGCCCTCGCGGCCCCAACCGGGAAGGCAGCCAGCCGCGTCAAAGAATCACTCGACGCGGCCCTGCAGCGCACCAACGCCGACTCGACCCTCATCGAGCGTGTGCGTGCGGTACCCGCCACGACCCTGCACCGTCTGCTCCGACTGCAGCCCGGTCGCATTGATCGCACGAGCCGGGCCCACGGACCGGACCGGCCGCTGCCCGCTTCGTACGTCATCGTCGACGAGGTCTCAATGGTATCGCTGCCGCTGCTCGCGCAGCTGCTCTCCGCCCTCCCCTCTGAGGCTCACCTCACCCTGGTCGGCGACCCTGATCAGCTGGCGTCGGTCGAGGCTGGCTCGGTGCTGGCTGACCTCGTGACGTCTGGTGCTGCCCAAGGGGGATGGCTCACCCCAGCCCTGACCCATCAGACCCAGTCGTGGCGTTTTGATGCGACGTCTGGCATCGGCCGGCTGGCCTCTGCCGTTCGCGATGGGCAGGCCGATGACGTGATGGCGCTCCTCAGGGATGCCTCGTCTGACGAGGGCAGCGACCTGATCTGGATCAACCCGAAATCCGCAGCTAGCGCACCCCTCATGGCATCACTTCAACAGCGTCTGCTGGCTCGAGCAAAAGCGATCGCCGAAGCGGCGCGCAACAGAGATGCCGACCTGGCCCTCAACCTCACGATGTCGGCCCGCGTGCTGTGCGCGCATCGCCTTGGACCCATGAGCGTTGAACACTGGAATCGCATGATCGACGAAGGGCTCGGCGATCTTGCTCAGGATCTCTGGTATGCCGGTCGTCCGGTGCTGGTCACGCGAAACGACGCAACAATCGGGGTCATGAACGGGGACCTGGGCGTGGTCGTGCAGGGCTCTGAGGGGCGCAGCGTGGCCTTTGATGCCGGCCCTGATGCGCCCCGGCACCTGCTGCCTGTGCGGTTACCCCCTGTGGAGACCGTGCATGCCATGACGATTCACAAGAGTCAGGGCTCGGAGTTCGACCATGTCGACGTCATGCTGCCGAGCCATGATGCCGCGATTGTGACACGTGAACTGCTCTACACCGCCATGACTCGCGCGAGAAAGAGTCTGACGATCGTGGCGACAGAAGACACCCTGCGGCGCGCTACCCAACGCCGCGCCGCCCGCTCGTCAGGTCTGGCCGAGCGGCTCGTCTAGACCCAAAGCCACGTCAATCAGAAGGCCCGTCATACCGACGCCGGGTCGTCGTCAGACAGCACCGCATCGATGTCGGCATCAGCGTCGGCCGGCAACCAATCCCATGCGAGCTCGAGCAACTCGTGCTGCAGCTCGATGGCGCTGCGCCGCAGGTCGGTCAGCAGCTCCCCCAAAGCGTAGGGCGAGATGGCGTCACGCACGTCGATGTCGATGCGTGCGCCTGGCCGACCCGTCTCAAGATCGAGCCACCACATGCCGAGCCGCTGCCAACGTTTGAGTGTCGTTGCCCGCGCCGCAGCCGGCACGCGCATGGGGACAAACAGCACAGCCTCGACAAAGTCCTGAGACTCGTAGGTCCTGATGCGCAGTTCGCAATCAAACAAGCTGCACGGTAGGCCTGCCGTCACCTGCTCTGGATCGCTCAACTCATGGTCCACGCCCAGGCTCTCGAGCCCCGATATGACCGCCTGCATGATCGGTCCCGGAGCTGCGGGTCGGTCGATAATGGCATGTCGCTCAATCGCACCCGTCGCCGTATTGAGCCAGTACTCGCCCGAGGGGTCACTCGAGAGGCGCATCAGTCCCGGTTCCCGGCTTGGGTCGGGCCGGAATAGTGGATCTTGCCCGGGCGTGTGACCACTGGGAATCGCGAGGTCGCCCGGTTCAGTGCCTGCCAGCCAGGCGACCGAGTAGCGTCCGGCATGTGGGGGCTGCCACTCCAGCCATTCGCAGTCCCAATTGAGCCCCAGCAAATGATCGACGATCGCGATATCGACGTAGCGCTCGTCATCGACGACAGTGAGCCCGAGGCTCATCAGAAGCTGCAAGGCGTCTGGCAACTGCTCCGGCAGAAAACTGGCCGCGACCAAATGATCGTCGGCCGTGACCCAGCGTGCGCCAACCTCGCCCGAGTCCAACCGTTCACGGATCACGTCAGCCCCGTTTGCAAGCGCCTGCTCCAACGACGAGCGTCGCACCACCAGCGTAAGTGCTTCGATCAGTACGCTCATGTGAGTTCGCTCCTGCAGAAGCATTTGACAGAGGCGCTATGTGCTTTTTCGCAGCCTACGCGCCTACAAAATATCGAGGGTTCTGACAAAATAGAAGAACTATCCATGCCGGCCGATCTACCGGCGCTTGACGGCAGCATAATCTTGGGGTGAGACCGTCATGCCGGCGTCATGCGGCATCAATTCATCTCACGCACACGCCATCGTTGTCTCGTGCCGACCAGCCTCAGGCCTCGACACCGGCTCTGTGCGCCATGATCATTTGCGAGGCCGCATGTTGCTGGCCCTTGTCCGTGTGAGCCCGCCCGGGAGCCCGTCACTCTGAACGCACCCACCCCCCGCCGCATCGCGGCGCTCTGGACGCCGCTGGCTGCGACATGGCTCATGATGGCGCTCGAGGGGCCCTATCTTGCCGCCGTCATCGCGCGACTGCCCGACGCCACCTTCAACCTCGCGGCCTACGGCGTGGCGTTCGCCTTTGCGATTCTCATCGAGTCGCCGGTGATCATGTTGATGAGCGCAAGCACCGCGCTGGCCGAAGACGCAGAGCGCCTGCGCCGACTGCGGCGGTTTTCGTGGGGGCTCAATGCCGTCGCGACCTTGCTCTTGGCGATCATGCTACTGCCGTGGGTCTACGGGCCACTCATGGAGGGTGTCGTTGGCCTGCCGCCTGAGGTGGCACGCCTGACACGCGGGGCGCTGCTGATCTTGCTGCCGTGGCCAGCGGCCATCGGGTATCGCCGTTTTCTGCACGGACTGCTGATTCGCACCGGCCGCACCCGGCTGGTTGCCGCGGGCACGGTCATTCGGCTCGCCGCCATGGGCGGGGTGACCATCACGGTGGCTCTCCTCACCTCGCTGCCCGGAGCGTGGGCTGCGGCAGCCGGCCTCTCCTCGGGCGTAATCGTCGAAGCCATTGTCGCACGCTTCATGGTGGGGCCAACGCTGCGCGAACTGCGCGCCACGCCCCCTGAAGATCCCGATGACATTCCCAGTTATCGGGCGATCGCCGACTTCTACTTGCCCCTGGCCCTCACGTCGCTGATCGGGCTCAGCGTGCAGCCCCTCCTCACGTTTTTCATGGGCCGGGCTGCTTCACCCATTGAATCGCTCGCGGTCTTTCCGGTTGTGCACGCGCTGTCGTTTGTCTTCCGGTCGTTTGGCCTCGCATTCCAAGAAGCCGTGATCGCCTTGATAGGACGCCACAATGAGCACTTCGAGCCCGTCGCACGCTTCGCTCTGGGCCTTGGGCTGGCGACAGCTGGCGCCCTCGCTTTGGTGACCTTCACGCCGCTGTCGCATATCTGGTTTCAAAAGGTCTCGGGGCTGACCCCCGAGCTGGAGGCCTTTGCCCTGGGTCCGGCGCGGCTGCTGGTTCCGCTCCCCGCGATGTCGGTGTTGCTGTCCTTGCAACGCGCCGTGCTCGTTCAGGGGCGCCGAACCGGGCCGATCACCCGCGCCTCAGCCCTCGAAGTCATGGGCATCGCCACCGTGTTTCCCACCCTGGCGTGGGGGTTTGACATGGTGGGCGTGACCGCCGCGTTTTCAGCATTTGTCGTTGGGCGAATGCTCGGCAATCTCTTTCTGTGGCGTCAAATGCGTCACACTTTGCAGAAACGCTCGCTCGGGACCTGACCGCTCCTTGCCCATCTCTCTCTAGGGCTCGTCGATGCCAGCCTCTGCCCTCCGCCAGCAGACTCACACCATCATCTTCGGCCACGAAACGTGGGGTGGTCGTGCGTTTGATATCGCACTCATCGCGGCCATTCTCGCCAGTGTGGCCGTTGTCATGCTCGAGAGTGTCAGCGGATTTCGCGCCAGCCATGGCCCCCTGCTCGTCAGCCTTGAATGGCTATTCACGGTCGGGTTCACGCTTGAATACGTGCTCCGTTTATGGAGCGTACCCCGGGCACGCGACTACGCCCGCAGTTTCTTCGGCGTCGTCGACCTGCTCGCGGTGTTACCCACGTGGCTGTCGCTCGTCGTGCCCGGCGGACAGGTGCTCGGCGTCATTCGCATTTTGCGTGTCGTGCGCGTGTTCCGAATTCTCAAGCTGGCGCAGTATGTGGGAGAAGCGGGCATCTTGCTCGACGCCCTGCGGGCGAGCCGGTACAAGATCACAGTATTTCTGGTCACTGTCGTGTCGGCAACGGTCTGTGTCGGCTCGGTCATGTTTTTGGTCGAGGGCCCCGAACATGGCTTCGCCAACATCCCGACCTCAGTCTACTGGGCAATCGTGACCCTGACGACCGTCGGCTTTGGCGACATCACCCCCCAGACACCCCTCGGCCAGTTCATCGCCTCATTCATCATGATTCTTGGCTACGGCATCATCGCCGTACCGACGGGCATCGTCAGCGCCGAGATCGCGTGGGCCGCACGGCGCAAAGCCACAGACGACCTCGCCCCCCCACTGCCCGGGGCCCCGGGCCGATGCACTCACTGCGGCCGTGCGACCCACGCACCCGATGCACGGTATTGTGCTGGGTGCGGATCTTCGCTCCAGGGGTAGGCCTCACCCTCGATTGGGGTTAGGGTTTGTGCCGTTGGAAGGATTGGGACAATGCTGCACTTCGGCGCAGCATTGCGGTCAGGCAAGGGCGTACTCCGGCCGCTGCTTCGGGCACGCGATATGCATTTGCAGGCTCTCCGGAATATCATGCCACCTTACCGGAGATTTGCACCATGCCCGCATCTGGCCCACGATCTTTCACACGCCTTGTAGCGCCCGCGCTGCTGTGCCTCGCCTTCGTCGCCTGCAACGACTCGAGCTCTGAGCCCCTCGAAGACCCGTCTCTCGACGCAATCGCCGAGGTCGTGGCGGACGGGGCGCTTGAAGACCTCGGCTTCATGCGCGAGGCCATTCCTTCTTCTCCGCTTCAGACGCCCTCAGAAGCACCTGCATCGGTCCCCGGCCAAGGCACGGAACACACCCGAACCGTCAGTTTCTTTGATGAATCCGGCGATCCGATGGATGCCTACGACGCTCAACTGACGGCGCAGATCCGCTGGACACACGAGTTCACGGTCACCATGGGTCGCGGTCGCGTCACCGGCGAGATGACGCGCAGTCGTGAGATGACCGTGAGTGGCTTGCTGGGCACCGAAACGGAGCGCACCCACAACGGCCTTGGCCTCGACGAGCGCTCACGCATTCAGGTCAACGAAGTTCAGGGCACGCGCACCTATGACATGTCGGCCGAAGTTACAATTGAAGACGTCGTCATTGCTGTTGATCGGGTCACGCAGCCGTGGCCGCTCTCCGGCACGATCACCCGCGTGGTCACCATCGAGATCGGCAACGCACCGCAGGGTGGCGACATCACCCGCACCCGCACCACCGTGCTGACCTTTGACGGCACTCAATTCCCGACGCTGACGATTGATGGTGAGAGCTTCG